>CAPBNZ010000005.1:16691-30858 GCA_948585895.1 uncultured Clostridia bacterium
CAAACTTAAATAAGTATTTTTCCATTGAGATTTCTGGTATTGTTTCAAATAAAGACCTTTTAGGAATTTTGATTTTATTTAAGGATACAACTCAACATATGCTTGACTTACAGACCATTAGTGAAAAACAAGAAACCTTAATGGAGAAAGAACGTCTAGCATCCCTTGGACAATTAATCGGTGGGATTGCACATAACTTAAAAACACCAATTATGTCTATATCTGGAGCTGCAGAAGGTTTGATCGATTTAATTAAAGAATATGATCTTTCTATTGATGATCCTGAAGTAAATAGTCAAGACCATCACGATATTGCAAAAGATATGTCTCAATGGGTTGCTAAAATTAAAACACATACAGAATATATGTCTGATGTAATCACAGCTGTAAAAGGGCAAGCTGTTACTCTTTCTAATGAAGAAGAGGTTACTTTCACAGTTGGTGAGTTATTAAAGAGAGTTAACATTTTAATGAAGCATGAACTTAAAAATGCTATTGTTTATTTAAATATTGCTATGAAAACAGATGAGAATTGTATTATTCATGGTGATGTTAATAGTTTAGTACAAGTTATTAATAATATGATTTCTAATTCTATTCAAGCTTATAATGGAAAACCTGAACAAACTATAGATTTAATCGTTGAAAGCGATAACAAACATCTAGTTATCTCCATTAAAGATTATGGCTCTGGCATACCAAAAAATGTGAAAGATAAATTGTTTAAAGAAATGATTACAACAAAAGGAAAGAATGGAACAGGACTTGGTTTGTATATGTCTTATTCTACCATTAAAGCTCATTTTAATGGCACTATAAAAGTCGAATCAGAAGAAAAAAAAGGTACTACTTTTTGTATTTTTTTACCTTTATGATTTTAGGGACGGAGGAAAAAATCATTTTAAAATAGTTATGGTGAAAGAGCAAAAAATTTTCCTAAATATTTATAAGATAAGAAAAGAGCAGGAATTTTTCCTAAATAGTTATAATAAGAAGAGCAAAAAATTTTTTATATAAATGTTTGTAACGAAATGAGTAAATATATTTTTTAATAATAGTTAAAATGAAAAGAGCAAAAAAGATGATTTTTTCCTCCGTCCCTAAAATCATCTTTTTTTGAAAAATGCTTGCTTTTTCCACATTTTATTAATATAATGTGGAAAATAGTTTATTAATTTAGATTAATGAGGTTGTTAAAATGAGAAAAGGATTACAAAATTCTGAAAATACTGAAAATAGAAATTATAAAATTATTGCTGTAGATGATGAAGAAGGTATTATTGATTCTTTATCTATTTTTTTAAAAAGGTCTGGCTACGATTTTACTGGTGTGACTAACCCACAAGAGGCAATTGATAGAGTGAGAAATGAACATTTTGATTTGATGATTTTAGATTTTATTATGACCCCTATTCATGGTAATCAAGTGGTAGAAGAAATTAGGAAATTTAATAAAGAATTATATATCCTATTATTAACTGGTCATAAAGATTTAGCACCTCCATTAGAAACAATTAGAAGACTTGATATTCAAGGTTATTGTGAGAAGAGTGATAAGTTTGACCAATTGCTTTTATTAATTGAGTCTGGTATTAAATCTATTTCTCAAATGAATGAAATTAAAAAAATAAATAGAGAATTAAAAGATACAAATAGTATGTTAGAAAAGGCTTATTTGGAAAGTATTGAAACGTTACGTTATACGGTAGAAGCAAAGGACTCCTATACTCGTGGGCATTCTGATAGGGTTTCTGAACTTTCTGTTTTACTTGGAAAAAAGGTTAATTTATCAGAGGAAGATTTAAAAACTCTGAAAATAGGTGGATTATTCCATGATATTGGAAAAATTGGTGTTCCTGATAGTATTTTACTAAAAGAGTCCAAATTAACGGAGGATGAGTATTCTGAAATTAAAAATCATCCCTCTATTGGAGCTCATATTCTATCAACAGCAACAATATTTAAGGAATTGATTCCTATTGTAAAACATCATCATGAAAGATATGATGGACATGGCTATCCAAGTCAATTACAAGGAGATGATATTCCTTATTTAGCTAGAATTACTGCAATTGCAGATAGTTTTGATGCTATGACATCACGAAGAACTTATCGTGATTCTTTACCAATGAATACAGTAATTAGTGAGTTTGAAAGGTGTAAAGGAACTCAATTTGATCCACAGTTAACGGACATATTTCTAGATATTTTGAAAAATCATTTGGATGACATTAAACTAATTCAGGAAAAATATAAATAGCAAAATGCCAAAAGGATTTATTCCTCTTGGCATTTTTTATACTTTCATGGAAAGACCTACTTTTTGTCTTTCTTTATCAATTTTTATTACTTTAACTTTAACAACATCTCCAACAGATACTACTTCTGACGGATTTTTAATAAATTTATCACTCATTTCAGAAATATGTACAAGTCCATCGTGTTTTACACCAATATCAACAAAAGCTCCAAAGTCAATTACATTTCTAATGGTTCCATTTAATATCATTCCCTCTTTTAAATCCTCTAGTTTTAAAACATCACTTCTTAAAATTGGTTTTGGCATATCTTCACGAGGATCTCTTCCTGGTTTTGATAATTCATCCATGATGTCAGATAGTGTCATCTCTCCTACTTCTAATTCTTTTGCCATGCTATCTATATTGACACTTTTTAGTTTTTTTCTTAATTCTTCTAGCTTCTCTTTATCTCTTAAATCTTTTTTATCAAATCCTAAGTTAGCTAGTAACTTCTCTGCTTTCTCATAACTTTCTGGATGAACTGCTGTAATTTCTAAAGCATTATCACCATCTAAGATTCTTAAGAAGCCAGCACATTGTTCAAATGCTACTTTCCCAAGTTTAGGGATTTTTAATAATTGTTTTCTATTTTTTAGTTTTCCATTTTCATCTCTATATTTTACAATGTTTTTAGCAATTGTGTTGTTAATTCCTGAAACATAAGATAATAAGGAAGGGGTTGCTGTATTAACGTCTACTCCTACTTTGTTAACACTATCTTCTACTACTCCTGTTAGACTTTCTGCTAATCTTTTTTGATTCACATCATGTTGGTATTGTCCTACTCCAATTGCTTTTGGTTCTATTTTCACTAGTTCTGCTAATGGATCTTGTAATCTCCTTGCAATAGAAATAGCTCCTCTTATTGATACATTGATGTCTGGATATTCTTCTGTTGCCAGTTTTGAAGCGGAATAGACAGAGGCTCCTGCTTCGCTTACGATAACATAGTGAACTGGTCTAGAAGCTTCTTTTATCATATCAGCTACAAACATTTCTGATTCTCTGGAGGCTGTACCATTTCCAATGGCTATCATATCTATTTTATCTTTTTCTATTAACTTCAATAGTTCTTTTTTAGCACCCTCTACATCATTTTGTGGTTCTGTTGGATAGACTGTTGTATAATCTAAAACTTTTCCAGTCTCATCTATAACCGCTATTTTACAACCAGTTCGATAGGCTGGGTCAAATCCCATAACCGTTTTCCCTTTGATTGGTGCTCCTAATAATAATTGTTTTGAATTTTGACCAAATACTTTAATAGCTTTTTCTTCTGCTTTTTCTGTTAAATCACTACGCATCTCTCTTTCAATTGATGGTTCAATTAATCTTTTAAAGCTATCTAAAATGGTTTCTTTTAGCATTTCCGTAAATTGTGTTTCACCCTTTATTGTGTCTCTTTGTATATAATTTAATATTTTTTCTTCTGGCTTTTCAATTTTTACTTTTAAAAATTCCTCTTTTTCTCCACGATTGATTGCCAATATTCTATGACTTGGAATATATTTAATTGCTTCACTGTATTCATAATACATCTCATAATTGGATTTTTCTTCTGGTTTAGCTGCTTTTGTGTGAATTAATCCTTCTCGGTAACATTGCCTTTTTATCTCCTTTCTGTATTTGGCATTATCTGAAACATCTTCTGCTATTATGTCTAAGGCTCCTTGAATTGCTTCTTCTGGTGTCTTTACTACTTTATCTTTGTTCTTTTTGTCTTCTTCTGATAATTTATCAATATTTATGTATTGTTTTGCAATTTCTTGAATTGGCTTTGTTTCTCTCTGCTCTATAATAATTTGTGATAATGCCTCCAACCCCTTAGCTTTTGCCACAGTTGCTCTTGTTTTCTTTTTTTGCTTATACGGTCTATAGATATCCTCTACTTCTGCTAATGTTTTGGCAATTGCAATTGCTTGTAAAATTTGGTCTGTTAACTTTCCTTGTTCATCAACTGATTTAATAACTTCTTCTTTTCTCTGTTCCAGATTTCTTAGATAGTTTAATCTTTCTCCTAAATTTCTTAAAGTTTCGTCTGAAAGTCCTCCTGTAACTTCTTTTCTATATCTAGCAATAAACGGAATCGTATTTCCTTCATCAATTAATTTTACTGTGTTTTCTACTTGTACAGGCTTTACATTTAATTCTTCTGCAATTGTGTTAATAATTTTGTCCATTGTTTCTTTTCCTTTCTATGATTTTGGGGACGGAGGAAAAAATCATTTTATCATATTTACTTTTTTAATCTTTCCATTGTCCCTTTTGTTATATCTAGTTTTTTCATTATGTCTGTATATTTAACGTTTTTAGATTTTTTAAGATATTTTACCAACTTCTTAAGTATATCATCTTTTTCAAATATTTCAAATACTTTTATTTTTTCTTTTTTAACAAATTCTGAAATAAAATTGTCGATTTTCTTTTCTATATCCACTTCAATATCCAAAAACTCTTCTTCACAAACTAAATTTGTATTGCATATATATGTTATTTCCTCTTTTGTAAAAATTCCTATCTCTTCTGCTTTCCCTGTTTGATACCAACCATAAGAAGAATATTTATACTCATTTATATGGTTGACCATGTTTGCCTTTACTGGATTTTGATGAATATATTTAATACATTGGATTAATTGCCTTTTGCTAAATATTGGTTCACTTTTATATCGGTCACGAAATACATAACCTACTCTTTCATTTTCCATATAATTATAATATTTGGCATAAACACTATTTATCTTTTGCATATATTTCGATAGTTCTGATTTATCTTCTACTTGTATTAACAAATGTGCATGATTATTCATTATACAAAATGCAAGCATTTTTAATGTTTCTTTGTCTAAATTTTTTTCAATCAACTGTAAATATCGATTTATATATCTGTGTTTATTAAATATAAATTCTTTATGAATTCCTTGTACCATTACATGAAAAAAAGAGGTATCAAGATATTTTCGTGCTATTCTTGGAATATATATCACTCACTTTCTTCAAATCTTGTATCCTCTTTATATTTCATCTATGTGTTTTTTATATGTGTTTTTGATAATCTTATTGTATATTGTTATAATTTGTTGTGATGATTTTTTCCTCCGTCCCTAAAATCATTCCATTCCTAAATATTCATTATAAGTGACTTCTTTATCTATTACTTCTCCGTTTTCCTTTATATCTATAATTCTATTGGCTACAGTTTGTGTTAATTCATGGTCATGTGATGTGAATAGAATGTTTCCTATAAATTTCTTCATTCCCTCATTTACTGATGTGATACTCTCCATGTCTAAATGATTGGTTGGCTCGTCAAATATTAGAAAGTTTGCTCCTGATAACATCATTTTAGATAAAACACATCTTACTTTTTCTCCTCCTGATAATACTTTTACTTCTTTCAATGCTTCGTCTCCAGAGAATAACATTCTTCCTAAGAAGCTTCTTACATAGGTTTCATCTGGGTCTTTTGAATATTTTCTAAGCCATTCTGTTACATTTTCATCAGTATTAAATAGATAATTGTTGTCTTTTGGAAAATAATTTTGAGTAATGGTAGTTCCCCATATTAGTTCTCCTTCATCTGGTTCTATTTCTCCACTAATGATTTGAAATAATACTGTTTTTGCTATTTCATTATCTGCTAAAAAGGCTATTTTGTCTCCTTGTTTTACATCAAATGATATTTTATCTAATATTTTTATTCCTTCTACTGTTTTAGAGATATTTTTTACTTGTAATATTTCTCTTCCTGGTTCTCTGTCTGGTTTGAAGTCAATATATGGATATTTTCTGTTAGATGGTTTGATTTCATCTAATTCTATTTTTTCTAATGTCTTCTTTCTAGAGGTTGCTTGTTTTGATTTTGAGGCATTGGCACTAAATCTTGCGATGAAGTCTTGTAATTCTTTAATTTTTTCTTCTTTTTTCTTATTCTGCTCTCTGGCTTGTTTTAAGGCAAGTTGACTTGATTCATACCAAAAGTCATAGTTCCCTGGGTAAACTTTGATTTTTCCAAAGTCTACATCTGCTATATGGGTACATACTTTGTTTAAGAAATATCTATCATGTGATACAACAATTACTGTATTTTCAAAGTCCATTAAAAATTCTTGTAGCCAGTTTATACTCTTTAGGTCTAGGTCATTGGTAGGTTCGTCTAATAATAGTACATCTGGATTTCCAAATAGACTTTGAGCTAACAATACTTTTACTTTGTCTTTTGCTTCTATTTCTTTCATTTGTTTATAATGGTTTTCTGGAATGATTCCTAAGTCATTCAATAATATGGCGGCATCTGATTCTGCATTCCATCCATCTAGTTCTGCAAATCTTTCTTCTAGTTTTGCTGCCTTCATTCCATCCTCTTCTGAAAAATCTGGTTTACTGTATATTTCATCTTTTTTCTTCATGATTTCATAAAGTTCTTTGTTTCCCATAATAACTGTGTCCATTACTGAAAATTCCTCAAAAGCAAAGTGATCTTGTTTTAATACAGAAAGTCTTTCTCCTTTGTCTATACTAACATCTCCTTTACTTGGTTCTATTTCTCCTGATAATACTTTAAGAAAGGTTGATTTTCCTGCTCCATTGGCTCCTATGATTCCATAACAATTTCCTTTTCCAAATCGAATGTTTACGTCCTCAAATAATACTCTTTTACCAAATCTTACGGTTACTCCATTTGCACTTAACATTTTATTTCTCCTCCTTGACTTTCGTATTATACACTATTTTCTACCTATTTTCAATAGAAAACTCGAAACTAAATAACTCTTATGTAACCATCTAAATCTATTGTTTATCTTAATTAAAAAATAACACTTTTTTCAGCTTTAACCTAAAAAAGTGTTATTTAATAACTTTAGAGTAGTCCTACAGTTATACCAGGAAATAATTATTAATCATCAAATAATAATTTGATTCCCCAAATTCCAGATAGACCAACTAAACCATAAATAATTCTCGAAATAACTGTCATATCTCCAAAAATGGCTGCTACTAAATTAAAATTAAAAATTCCTATTAGTCCCCAATTGATAGCACCTATAATAATTAATGCTAAAGCAATTCTATCAATTATTTTCATTCTTTATTCCCTCCTTTATTTTACTAAATTAAAATATTCATTTTTTATTAGTATTTGCTTTTTATTTAAAATTATACATTTGTTGAAATTTTATTTTTTTTGCGATAATTTGAAACAAGAGGGACAGATCTTTTTTGTTTCATTTGTTATTCATGATTTTTTCCTCCGTCCCAAAAAAACAAAAAATGAAACAAAAGAGACCTGTCCTTTTGTTTCAAAATTAGCTTAACATATCTTTTTTCTTCAACCACCATGTTACTACTAAAGTTAGTATTACAGATATTAATATCATAACTACAAATCCTAATGGACTATTTTGAAATGGCAAATTTACATTCATTCCCCAAAAACTAGAAATCATAGTCGGTACAGCTAATACAATAGTAATGGATGTTAAAAATTTCATGACTCCATTTAGATTGTTTGAAATTATAGATGCATAAGCATCCATTGTACCATTTAAGATATTGCTATATATTTGTGCCATTTCAATTGCTTGCCTATTTTCTATAATAGCATCTTCTAATATTTCCTCATCGTCTTCATATAATTTTATGATTTTTCCTCTCATTGTTTTTTCCATGATAAGTTCATTTGACTTTAATGAAGTTGTAAAGTATACTAAACCTTTTTCTAAACTTAATAATTTTAATAGTTCTTTATTCTTCATTGAATTTTTTAATATATATTCTGCTATTTCGGTTTCTTTGTTAATTTGTTTTAAATAGCTTAGATAATAAGAAGAATTTAAATACAAAATTTGAAAAATAAATCTTGTCTTTTTGTATGTTTGAAAGTTTTTTATTTTTTTCTTTTCAAATTCTTCTATTATTTTATTTTTCTTTAATGATACTGTGATAAAAAAATCATCTCTGACTACAATCATTCCTAACGGCATTGTTGTGTAATTATCATTTTCCTCACTTTTTTCTATGATAGGAACATCTACGATAAAAAGTAAGGTATTATCATCTTCTTCTTTGTCTATTCTTGCTTTTTCTTCATAATCTAAGGCATCTCTGATAAAGTCTTCTTGTATTTGAATATTTTCACATACTTTTTTGATTTCACTTTCTGATGGATTTACTAGGCTTATCCAGGATCCTTTTTTAAATTCTCTAATTTCTTCAATTTTATTTGTTTCTATATCTGTATTATATATTTTTAGCAAATCCATCACCCCTTTTTCTTCAATACTTTTATTTTAGCCTCTTTCTTAACTTTTGTCAATTATTTTCCTGAATCCGTGAACAATTTTTATAAAGTCTTTATTTCTCTGATGTTTTACCTTTTTTAGTTTTACTCTTTTTTAACAACATAAACTTTTGATTCTTATTGGCATTTTAAAGTTTTTTTGCTTATCATAATTGGAATCGACAGATTCAAGATTTTAATAATTTCACATAAAGTTATATACGGTTTATCTTTTATGTAAAATAAAAAAGGATTGATTTTTCTATTTCCTCTCTATATTAGCTAATGGTAACAAATATTTACTCCTAATTTTATAAATTTTTAAAAAAGCTATTGACAAATGAATATTTATTCAACTATAATATTTTTATAGTTGAGTAACAATTCAATTATATAAAAAATATTATATATGGTAACCCTTATAACTATACTTTGAAATCCATTACAAAGGAGGAGAAAAATGTCAAAAAATGAATTTATTTGTGATTGTAATATGATTCACCAGGATATTGTTCAAGATACAATAAAAAAAATGCCAGATGGAGATTTATTTAATAAATTAGCAGAATTTTTTAAAATTCTAGGAGATACAACCAGAGTAAAAATATTATTTGCTTTAGACAAAAACGAAATGTGTGTATGTGATATTGCAAATGTTTTAGGTATGAGTAAATCTTCTATCTCTCATCAATTAGGAACCCTTCGAAGAAGTGGTATTGTAAAATGTAGAAAAGAAGGAAAAGAAGTATACTACATGTTGGATGATAATCACGTAAAGCAGTTATTTGAAGTAGGAATAGAACATATTGAACATAAAAAATAAAATGATAAAATAGGAAAGGAAAGATTGAATTATGAAAAGTACATTTAAAATAAAAGGAATCGATTGTGCTAATTGTGCTGCACAGTTAGAAACTACCATTCAAAAAATAGAGGGAATAAAAAATGCTTCTATTAGCTTTATGACAGAAAGAATGGTTTTAGAATTAGATGAAGATAATAAAGAAGCTATTATGGAAAAGGTAAAAAAGAAGATTAAAAAAGAAGAGCCAGATTTAAAAATAGAAGAAATTTAACAAAATTTGTTTGAAAGGAAATATTGAAAAATGAAGAAAAAAACCATACAAATCGTAATTTCATTTCTATTATTTATCGTTTCTCTATTCATCCATTTTCAAAATGCTTGGATAAACAATGGCATTTATATTTTGAGTTATCTTATTGTAGGTACTCAAATTGTTTGGAAAGCAATCCGAAATATTTTAAGAGGAAAAGTTTTTGACGAAAACTTTCTTATGGCAGTAGCAACTTTAGGTGCTTTTGGCATAGGTGAATTTCCAGAAGCAGTAGCTGTCATGCTATTTTATCAGGTAGGTGAGCTATTCCAAAGTTATGCGGTTGATAAATCTAGAAAATCTATCACTAGCTTAATGGATATTAGACCAGATTTTGCTCATGTGAAACGTGAAAATAATATAATACGAGTTTCTCCTGATGATGTAAAAATAGGTGAAGTAATTATCGTAAAACCTGGCGAAAAAATCCCTTTAGATGGAATCCTTGTGGAAGGAAATTCAACGCTAGATACTTCTAGTTTAACAGGGGAATCCCTTCCAAGGGAAGTAAATTTAGGAGATGAAGTATTAAGTGGTTGTGTAAATCAAAATGGATTACTAACTATAAAAGTAACAAAAGAATTTGGGGAATCTACGGTTAACAAGATATTAGATTTAGTAGAAAATGCAAGTAGTAAAAAATCAAAATCAGAAAATTTTATTAGTAAATTCGCAAGATATTATACACCTGTTGTTGTTATCATAGCCATTATTCTAACTATCATTCCACCTTTGTTTTTTGGTTGGGCAACATTGTCAGATTGGCTATATAGAGCTTTATCTTTTTTAGTTGTATCTTGTCCATGTGCCTTAGTTATATCTATTCCTTTAGGTTTTTTTGGTGGAATTGGTGGAGCTTCCAAACTAGGAATATTAGTAAAAGGTAGCAATTATTTAGAAGCTTTATCTCGTGTGGAAACTGTAGTTTTTGATAAGACTGGTACATTAACAGAAGGTGTTTTTGAAGTCCAGAAAATAGAATCTGTTGGTATTTCACAAGAAGAATTACTAAAGTTTGCTGCCTATGCGGAAAATTATTCTAATCATCCAATTTCATTATCTTTAAAAAAAGCATATAATAAAAGCATTAATCCTAATCTAATTTCAAAAACAGAGGAATTATCTGGATTAGGTGTATATGCTAGAGTAGAAGAAAAAGATATTTTAATTGGCAATGAAAAATTAATGAAAGAAAAGCAAATTTCTATGTTAAAATGTGATGAGATTGGAACTATACTCTATTTAGCAGTAGAAGGAAAATATGCAGGATATATTGTAATTACAGATAAAATAAAAAAAGATGCTATACAAACCATTAAACATCTAAAAAATAATCATATTAAACAAACTGTAATGCTAACAGGTGATAAAAAAGTAGTTGGTGAAAGTGTTGCAAAAGAATTAGGAATTGACAAAATTTATACCGATTTATTGCCAAGTGAAAAAGCAGAAAGATTAGAAGAAATTAAAAAGAAAACAATTTCAAAATCAAAAGTAGCTTTTGTTGGCGATGGTATGAATGATGCTCCTGTGTTAGCCTTAGCTGATGTTGGTATTGCAATGGGCGGATTAGGGGCTGATAGTGCTATAGAAGCTGCTGATATTGTTATTATGACAGATGAGCCTTCTAAAATAGTAAGTAGTATTCAAATTGCTAGAAAAACGATGCGAATTGTAAAAGAAAATATTGTATTTGCTATTTTAGTTAAAGTAGCTGTATTATTATTAAGTGCTTTTGGATTGTCTACTATGTGGGAAGCTGTTTTTGCTGATGTTGGTGTTTCTATTCTTGCCATTCTTAATGCGTTACGAGCCTTAAATGTTAAAAAATAATATTTTTGAGATAATAGACAAATTCCTTGCATTATCTAAATAATTAATAAATTATAAAAATAAAAGAAAGGGTGATATTATGAAGGAAATAATAATAAAAGTAGAAGGAATGGTTTGTGGAGGATGTGAAAATCGTGTGCAGAATGCTGTAAAAACAATAAAAGGAATTAAAAATGTAGTGGCAAATTACAAAGAAGAAACTGTTTCTATTTTGGCAAAAGAATCTGTTAATATTAGAGAAATAATAGAAAAAATTGAAACAATTGGTTTTAAAGTAAAACTTGAGGCATAATTGCCATTTAACCTAGAATATTGAGTAATATATTTATTTAAAAAGAAAGAAGGTGTACGGATGAAAAAAATCATTTTAGCAATTGATGGCATGACTTGTAGTGCCTGTTCTAATGGGCTAGAAAAATACCTAAATAGGCAAAAAGGAATTATCAATTGCTCTGTTAATTTAGTTATGGCAAATGCTTCTATAGATTACGATGAAACCATTTTAAATCAAAAAATGATAGAAAAATTCGTAAAAGAGGCTGGTTTCAAGAGTCTTGGCTTGTTTAAAGAAAGTGATATAGAAAATAAAAACAAAAATGAGAAAATAACATTTCTTTTATTTTCACTATTAGCTATTATTTTAATGTATATTTCTATGGGACATATGATTGGATTACCAACACTTGAAATATTCAATATGCATACTCATGCTATTCCCTATAGTATTCTATTATTTTTATTGACACTTACATTTCTATTTTATGGATTTGATATTCTTAAAAATGGTTATAAAAATCTTATACATAAAACACCTAATATGGACACTTTAGTTAGCATCGGTGTTATAAGTAGTATGCTATATAGTTTATATAGTATGTATGAAATAGTAAGAGGAAATCATTCTTATGTTGATAATTTATATTTTGAATCAGCAGCTATTGTTATCTTTTTTATCAAATTAGGAAGATATATGGATAACATTAGTAAAGACAAGACAAAAGAAGCTATTCAAAAACTTGTGAAAATAACACCTAATTATGCTGTTGTAAAAATAGATGGTATAGAAAAACAAGTAACTATTGATCAGGTTCAAAAAGGTGATGTTGTGATTAGTAAACCTGGAGAAAAGATTGCAGTAGATGGTGAAATTATTCATGGAAAGGCACATTTAGATGAGTCTTTTATTACAGGTGAAAGCAAAAAAGCTAGAAAGACAATTGGAGAAAAAGTAATGGCAGGAAGTATCAATTATGATGGTTATTTAGAATATAGAGCAGAAAAAATCGGAAAAGAATCTACTATATCTGAAATTGTAAAACTAGTTATTGAAGCTAGCAATACAAAAGCACCAATTGCGAAAGTTGCTGATAAAGTAAGTGGCTATTTTGTTCCAGTTGTAATAGTGATTGCTATTATTACCTTTTTTACCTATCTATTGTTAGGTTATGCTTTTAGTATAGCTGTTCGTACTTTTGTAACTATTTTAGTGGTTGCTTGTCCTTGTAGCCTTGGCTTAGCTACTCCTCTTGCTATTGTTATTAGTGAAGGACTATGTGCTAGTCATGGTATTTTAGTGAAAAAAAGCGAAATTTTAGAAAATGCCCAAAAAACAAATACGATTGTATTTGATAAAACTGGTACATTAACTTATGGAAGCTTAAAAATAGCAAAGATTATCAATTACAGTGTAATGGAAGATAGCAAATTATTACAATACGTTGGGAGTATAGAAAGTAAATCTACTCACCCAATTGGAAAAGCTTTTATAGAATATTTGCAAGAAAATAAATTAGAAATCATGGAAGTAGATGATTTTAAAAATATAAGTGGCTATGGAATTATAGGAAAATTAAATGAACAAGAATTTATTTTAGGAAATTCTAAAATTCTCTCTAAATATAATATTAAAAACCCTTATTTTGAGGATGAGAAAAGATTAGCTCAAGAAGGAAATAGTATTATTTATGTTGTAAGAGATAAGGAAATTATGGCTTTAATTGGTGTAAATGATATTATAAGAGAAAATGCAACAGAGGTTATTAGCTATTTAACTAGACATAAAATTGATACCATTATGCTAACAGGTGACAACCAGGAAACAGCACAAAAAATTGCTAAAGAGGTTGGTATTACAAAAGTTATGGCTAATGTTCTACCTTCTGAAAAGGCTGCTATAATTAAAAAATTAAAACAAGAAAAAAGATATGTTATGATGTGTGGTGATGGTATTAATGATAGTCCTGCTTTAGCTAGTTCTGATATTGGAATAAGTGTAAATAGCGGAACTGATATTGCTATGGATTCTTCTGATGTTATTTTAATAAAAAATGATTTGTTTTGTATTATCAATTTGATGCACATTAGTAGTAAAACCATTCGAAATATTAAACAAAATCTTTTTTGGGCATTTTTCTATAATAGTTTGATGATTCCTATTGCTATGGGATTATTTCAAACCTTTGGAATAACAATTAATCCAATGATAGCAAGCTTGGCTATGGTAATTAGTAGCTTTTCTGTTATTTTAAATGCTTTACGTTTAAAAAGGATATGTGTGTAATACATATCCTTTTATTCTTGTATAGGGAAATTGATTTTTTCTATACCAAAATACATTCCACAGAAAATTCTTATAGAATT
>CAPBNZ010000005.1:30892-34200 GCA_948585895.1 uncultured Clostridia bacterium
TAATAAACTTTAAGCATGCCCCTTTTGTTCTTCTGAAATACTTCTTCTAATGGTTTGTTTTTTATATAATATTCTTTCTGTAAAATCAATTTGATTGTTTCTATAATCTCGTTTTATTATTTCTAATCCCTGTTTATAATATTTCACTACATTTGCTAGACATTCATCTGAGTCTTTATTATTGTTTTGAATTTGTTTAAATCCTTCTGGACCAATCTTAGCATAGATAAATGCTTTACTTGTTTCTTTTGTTAACGCTGGCTCTTTTAACCCTTTTTTCGATAATTCAAAATATATTTTATGATATACAATTATCATTTTTGTTTTATTCTGCGAGTTATAATTTAACCTTTCAATAAAGTTAGTATCTTTATATAACTGACCTAAATACTTTTGTGTTTGTAATAATATATTGTTTATTAGTAATTTGTCTGCTTCATATACATTTTTATCTTCTAAGAAATCGAATAGATAATATTTTATTTTATCTATTCTTTCATTATAATGACTCATTATCTTTTGTATCATCTTTTCACTATTTTTAGTATTATCTCTTATATCACAAAATCCATCTGGCCCAATTTTAGCATATATATATGCTTTTGCTGCTTCTTTTGTTAAGTCTGGTTCCTTGAATCCTTTTTTTACTAATTCACAATATATTCTATTATATACATTGATTAATTTTGCTCCTTTATGTGTATTATGCATTAATTTTTCTTTTAACCTTTTTTGTTCTTCTTGATTTAATAATTTTAGTATATCATTTGCATTTTCTAAAATGCTATTTGTTAAGATATCGTCTTTTTTGTGTTCTGGTTTTTTATTATTTAAGATATACCATTTTATATTTTTAATATTTTCATGGTATTTTTCTATTATTATTTTTATTTTTTCTCTTGTTCTATTTGTATTATCTTGAATATCTGTAAATCCACATTTTGCAATTTTGGCATAAATATATGCCTTACTTGTTTCTCTTTCTAATTTTTGTCCTTTCAATCCTCTTTTTGATAGTTCAAAGTATATTTTATTATATACTGTTACTAATTTTACATTTTTATTGCTATTGCTTACTAATAACTTATTTATGTCCCTCTCTTCTGTCTTATTTAATTGTTCTAATACACCTGACTTTTGTAATACTTTTGTGGTAATTATTTGATCTGCATCTTTTAAATTTTTATCCTTATAAAAATCTAAGAGATAGAAATCTAATTGCCTATATTGTTCTAAATATTTTTCTATATTGTTTTCCAATACCTCATTTTTAAAATATATTTTACTGTTAACTAATGAGTGAAATCCCTTTTGAGCTAATTTTATGTATGCATATATTTGGTTAGCACTTCTACTTAGCTCTGGCTCTTTTTTATGTAACCTTTTTAATGTATAATATATTTTATTGTATGCATTCATCAATCTTATTTCGTCTTTTGTGTTTTTTAGTAATTTTCTCTTTAATGTATCTTTTTGCTTTTGGGTTAATTTAGGGAAATCCTGATTCACTTCAAGATAAATTTTTTTGCTTAATTCTATATTTTCATCTTTTATCTTTTTGCTTTTGTCATATAATAAATAATAATCTAACAAATGAATTTGTTCCTCAGCTATTTCCACAATTTTTTTTAAATTCTTATCTCCATATTGTTTTTCATTATTCACGATACTATTAAACCCGATTGGACCAATTTCTCCATATAGATAGGCTCTACAAGTTTTTCTTATTATTTGTGTTTCATTTGTCTCGTTACTTTTTATTTCATGATATATTTTATTAAAAACTGTCATACAAGTATTTTTATTCCATCTTTTTAATAAGATTTGCTTTATTTTTTCATTTTCTTCTTTTGTTAATTGATTTAATATATCTTTTGTGTTACATAAAATATAATTGATTAGTTTTTTATTTTCTTTATGTATGTTATTATCTTGATTGCTAATATGTAAATAGCAATCTAATTTTTTTAATCCTTCTTTATATTCATTGACAATATGTTCTAAATTTTCCTCAATATATTGTCTATTATTTTGTATAATATTACTAAAATGTTTTGAGATAATTTTACTATAAATATAGGCTTTACTTGCTTCTATACTTAACTCTGGTTCAGTTATCCCTTTTCTTTTTAATGCATACCAAATTTGATTATATGCATTTTTTAATCTTGTTCCATGTTTTATATGTGATTGCATATTATAAGATAATTTGTCTTTTAATATTTTTTGTTTTTCTAAACTTAAATGTCTTGTTATATCTTTTGCTTTTTGCAGTACATATTCTGTTAATTCTTGATCTGCCTCTTTTACAGGTTTATTATCATTATCTAGGGCTAAATAATAATCTATTTTTTTCATTCCTTCTTTATAATCTCTTATGATTTTCCTTAAATTGTTATTGGTTCTGTTTTTACTGTATGTAACTATGCTATCAAAACTAATTGGTCCAATTTTTGCATAAAGATATGCTTTACATACTTCTTTTATTAATTCTGACTGCTTCTTTCCATCTTTTTTCATTTCACAATAAATTCGATTATAAGCATTCCTTTGTTTTATACCATCTTTTAAATTAGATTTCATATTATATAATAATTTTGTTTCTAATTTCTCTTTTTCTTTTTTAGATAAATTGCTTAGAATTGATTGTGTATGTTTTAAAACATATTCTGTTAATTTTTTATCATCTTCTTCTACACGTTTTTCTGTTATATTATTTAATAAATAATAATTAATATGGTTCATTTTAGTTTGATAATTATTTAAAATGTTTTGGATATATATTTTTTTATTACTTCCTTTTAATATACTATTAAAACCTACTTTACATATTTTTGAAAAAACATATGCTTTACTTGCTTCTTTACTTAATTGTGGCTCTTTTAGTCCTTGTTTTTTCATTGCATAATAAATTCTATTATATACATTAATTAGTCTTGTACCATGTTTGGTATTGGATTTTGCATTTAATAATAATTTTTCTTTTAATACCTTTATTTCATTTTTATCTAATTTATTTGTAATTTCTTTTATATTGGTTAGTATGTTATCTGTTAAATCTTTATCCGCTTCTATAACACTTTTGTCATATTTATTATCTAATAAATAGTATTCTATATTTTTTATTTCTTCTTTATACTCATATAGTAATCTTTTTAGATTTTTGTTGGTATATTTTTTATCATTGGTTAATAGGGAGAAGAAACCAAACTCACTTATTTTAGCATATATATATGCTTTGCTTACTTCTTCTGTTAGCTCTGGTTCTTTTATTCCTTGCTTTTTCATTTCACAATAAATTCGATTAA
>CAPBNZ010000005.1:34248-34455 GCA_948585895.1 uncultured Clostridia bacterium
TTTCGGATTTTTTAACAATATTTCTGTTAATTTATCTTTTTCTTTTTGGCTTAATTTTTTTACAATTTCTTTTGTATGAAGTAATACTTTTTCTGTTAATTTTTTATCTAACTCTTCTATATTTTTTTCTGTTGTATTACTTAATATATAGAAATCTAATTTTTTTAACCCTTCTTCATATTGTTCTAATATTTTTAATATATTATC
>CAPBNZ010000005.1:34505-34826 GCA_948585895.1 uncultured Clostridia bacterium
CTTGTGCAATTTTGGTATACAAATATGCCTTACTTGCTTCGATGCTTAATTTTGGCTCTTTTATTCCGTTCTTTTTTAATTCATAATATATTTTATTATATACTACTATTAACCTTCTTGTTTTATAGTCTGGTGAATCATAGTTTCGAAGCAATTGCTTTTGTAGTATTTTTTTCTCCTGTTCGCTTAATTGACTGGTAATTTCTTTGGTATTGTTTAATATAAATTCTGTTAATTCTTCATCTGCTTGTTTTCTTGGTATGTTTGCTTTATTATCTAATAAGTAATAAGCTATATTTTCAAATTCTTTTCTATAATTAG
>CAPBNZ010000005.1:34855-50013 GCA_948585895.1 uncultured Clostridia bacterium
TATCTTTATATCTTACATCATTACATTGAATGGAATAAAATCCAATTTTGCCTATTTTACAATAAATGTATGCTTTGCTTGCTTCTATACTTAATTGTGGTTCTTTTAGTCCTTGTTTTTTTAGTGCATAATAAATTTTATTATATACATTAATTAGTCTTGTACCATGTTTTTTACATGTTTTAGAGTTAAATTCTAGTCTTCTTTTTAAGATTTTTAATTCTTTTTCATCCAAATTGCTTAAAAGCGTTTTTACATTAAGTAATATTTCTTTTGTCAATTCCTTATCCGCTTCTTTTATTGTTTTATGATGCTTTTTTTCTAGTAAATAAAAATCTAATTCTAATATTCCTTTTTTATAATTTTTTAAAACTCTATTTTTTACTTCTTTGGAAAATTTATCATTATCTTGTAAAGAGTTAAATCCATCTGGTCCAACTTTAGCATATATATAGGCTTTACTTGCCTCTTTACTTAATTCTGGTTCTTTGCTTCCCCTTCTTTTTAGTTCATAATATAAACTTTCATATCCATTTTTTAGTCTTCTCCCATATTTCTGATTATATATTGGATTATAGACTAATTTTTCTTTTAACCTTTTCATTTCTTTATGGTTTAAATATTTTATGGATTCTTTTGCTACTTTTAATATCTTTCTTACAAAAACTGTATCTTCTGCTTTTACTCTATTTTCTATGTTAAGAAAATATTTTTTTATGTCTTTACTTTGTATATCTTTTACATTACGAATCATCTCTATTATGATTTCTTGTTCTTCTTTATTTTCTATGATTCTTGGATAGATGTCTAATATTATGTTAATATTTGATTTTTCTATTCTATTTTTTTCTAATTCTTTTTCTATTTTTTTTAATTTTTTTTCTATGTATTCCTTTACAGACCTTTTTGTTTTTCGTATCTTTTTTAGATTGATTGCTCTTGCTACTGTATATATGTTTTGTATGTTTTTTCTTTTTAAATATTCTATTAATTCTTTTTGTATATTTTCTTCTTCTGGAATCTTTTTAAAGACTTTATTCACTTGTTTTAATCTTTGAAATTCGCTTCTTACATACTGTATGATTTTATTTGGCATATTATATGTTTCTAATAAATTAATACAGTCTAAAATAAATAAATCTAATTTTATTTGTTCATATTCTATTTTTGTGTCTGTTAATTTTGGAATTTTCACATTATAGGGTACTTGTCTTAAAAGTATTTTATTATTTTTTATTTCATATGTTGTTTTTACATCAGATAGTAAACTTTTTCTATTTTGATTTATATACTTATCTACTTCATTTTGTACCATTATTTTTTTTCTATATTGTTCTATTTCTTGTTCTTCTAAAGCTTTTAGACTTTTTATCATATAGTTTACTAATTTTAATAATCGGATGGGATTAAATATTTCTTTACCATTTATGTTTTTTTGTCTTGTCCACCAGTCTAATGGATGATGGACGCTTTTTCTTAAATTATATTGCAATATTGATGGAACACAATTATAGGCTAAACTATTTCCTCCTGTTGCTAAGGCTATTATATGTTCTAAGCTTAAATTACATATTTTTTTATTTTCTGTTGCTTTATCAAAATTTAAAAATTTCTCTCCTGAAAATGCACATCGATAATCAAAATATTGCAATGTAATATTGGCTTGTTCTATTGTTAATCTTCCTATTTTTCCGTAATCTATTGCTCTGTTATTATGTACATTAACATCATGGAATATTATGTCTTCTTTTTTGGCTTTTCTATTTATTTCGTTTATGGTTAATTTTGCATTTATTTTTCTTATATATTTCTTCATTTGTTCATCCTTTTTATGTTAGTTATAGAAACTCTCTGGCGTGCTTTCTATTTAAAAACAAAAGCGACCTGATTAAAATTCATGTCTTTTTTGATTACTTACCTATTTCGTTTTTGTTTATAAGCAAAATTTATTATTATTACTTTTAATATCTTGCACCAAACTAAAACTTTCCATAGATTATATTGATTCATATGATTTCCTATCCTATAAATAACTTGATTTTTAAATTGTTCATTCATTTCATAAGATAGAAATATCATTGATTTTAGTAAAAGTATGTTATCACAAAGAATTTCTCTTTTCAATAAATTTTAATTACAAATAGAACCAAAATCTTTTGTGCTTTTAGATTACTACATGTCTTGTTTTAGTTTGTTAGCAAAAACTTTTACGTGATTTCTTAGGTATGTATTTTAGTCTCTAACATTTTGTTATTTCTTTTGACACTATTATTTGTTTTCAGTTATCTTAATCGTTTTCATAAAATGATTTTAAGTTGATACTTGTAAATTTTTATGATAATATAAGTAAAAATAAATCAATTACAAGGAGAAATTATGTCTTTAATACGTGTAAATAATTTAACTTTTTCCTATAATGGATGTTATAATAATATATTTAGAGATGTATCATTTACTATAGATACTGATTGGAAATTAGGGCTAATTGGCAGAAATGGTAAAGGAAAAACTACACTTTTAAAATTATTACAAGGAAAATTGGTATATACTGGCACAATAGCCAAAAATGTAGAGGTTGATTATTTCCCTTTTGAAATAGTAAATAAAGATACTATGACAATAGAAATTGTTTATGAGATTGCTCCGAATGCTGAAGATTGGGAAATTATAAAAGAACTAAATTTGCTTTCTACTAATCCAGAAATTCTTTACAGGAATTTTAATTCATTAAGTGGTGGTGAGCAAATGAAAATACTTTTAATAAGTTTGTTTTTAAAAGGAAATAACTTTTTACTTATCGATGAGCCTACTAATCATTTGGACACAGATACAAAAAATAATTTAATTTGTTATTTAGAAAAGAAAAAAGGATTTATATTAGTATCACATGATAGAAACTTTTTAGATAAAGTGTTAAATCATATCCTTTCTATTAATCATACTAATATTGAAATACAACAAGGTAATTTTTCATCTTGGAAGGAAAATAAAGATAAACAAGATAATTTTGAAATCATGCAGAATAAAAAACTACAAAAAGATATAAATAGACTTAACATCTCTTCAAAAAATACTATGCAATGGTCAAATGAAGTTGAAAAAACAAAGAGCAAAAAATATAATTCAGAATCAACAATTGACAAAGGATATATCGGACACAAGTCAGCTAAAATGATGAAAAAATCAAAGGTTATTGTACAAAGAATAGAAAAAGCAATAGATGAAAAAACTAATTTATTAAAAAATATCGATAAAAATGAAAGTTTAAAGATAATTCCTTTAGAAAGCAGAAAAAGTCCATTTATTTTAGCTAATCATTTGCAAATAAAATACAATGAAAATGCATTGTTTTCACCCATTTCTTTCGAAGTAACAAATGGAGATAGAATTGCCATATTAGGAAAAAATGGAATAGGAAAATCTAGTATATTAAAACTTATAATTGGAAAAGAAATCCATTACAATGGAAAAATTAAAATAGCAAATGATGTAAAAATGTCTTATGTATCACAAGGTACAAAATATTTAAAAGGAAATTTAAAAATCTTTACCCAAGAAAATAAATTAGATGAAAGTATCTTTAAAGCAATGCTATCAAAAATGGGATTTTCAAAATTAGATTTTGATTCAGATATGGAGAATATGAGTGAAGGTCAAAAGAAAAAAGTTTTAATAGCAAAAAGCATTTCAGAACAAGCTAATGTTTATATATGGGATGAGCCATTGAACTATATAGATATACTAACAAGAATACAGATAGAAAATGTTATTTTAACTTATAAACCTACACTAATTTTTGTTGAACATGATGAAACCTTTATTAAAAAGGTAGCAACAAAAATAATAAAATTAGAAAAATAGGTTTATAGAACGTGGTGGGTTTTTCTATGAATTTGAATTTTATTAAGTGTTCGTTAGCTTTTATTTGTAGAATTACCTAAAGCAATAAATGTTGCTAATGTATCTTTCGAAGTTGATTAAAAAAAGCAGACAGAACACCTAGCTCCTCTTGTGTTTTATCCTTGGCAATATTACAAGCTAATATAGAAACTAAAGTTACCAATTCACAACTTTGCATAGTAATAACCTCTCTTATAATAAATTATATGCCAAATATTAAATTAATAATACCAACAATACATAATTTATATTGATGAGGGATGATTTATGCTCATAGATTGACGACTTATACTAATTGTTTTTCTTACTAAAAATTGTTTTTAATTATAGCTTTCTATATATAAAGCTTTTGCAATATATGGAGTTATTTCTTTAAATTGATACCAACCAGAACTCTTACTGTCGTTTTTTCCACCGATTTGGATTGGAAACATATACCATATCTTTATCATCTGTAGCAAGTAGTACCATATAATGTGATGCAGTAGTCCAACGATTATCGTGAGGCTGATTCCATACGCATATTAAAATGGGTCTATTGGTTTTCAAATGTTCTTGTAATTTTTCTTTTGATAAATGAAAACTATCATAATAAAAATTTGTATTTTTAATTTGATAACTATTAGACAACTCTTTTGAGAGTGAATCATAATCTAATACAGGATAATATTTTTGTCTAAAATCTTCTGGTGTATAACTTTTATTGTATCCACTTAATATAGTTGCAATTGCAGTAATTCCACATCCATTTTCTGCCATAGTTCCACCCCAATATGTATGATTGCTCCAAGAATCACCATTTTGTCTATATTCGATATAAGTCTTTTTATGATTTTCAATTGTCGTAAATGTAGTGAAATAATCCTTTTTGTTTTCTACTTTTTCTTGCCCTATTCCAGAATAATTTTTATTTATATCTTGTTTAATTGTTTGATATTCTGAAGTATGTGTAATTTTAGAAATAAATTTATTTAAGTTATAAGATATATCATTTAATGAATTATTTATAAAAAACAAGTATATTCCTATAATTATTATTAATGCTATTATTATTCTTTTCTTCATCTAATTTCCTCTTCTTTCTTATTAGTTGTTTTTATTATACAATAAAAGAAAGAAAAAGGTTTTAAGGAATGATTAAATAAATCTTAACATTTTCTTATTTTTCTTCTGGAATACGATACAACCTAATTTTTATTGATAGGATTAAACCTCTAATTTCAGATGAAGTACATTTATAAGCCATAGCAATTTTATTTAAAGTTTCCTTTTTGAAAAATTTAGTTTTTAATCCAAAGAATCTTATAAATCTATCTTCTTACTTATCGATTTTACTATTTTAATTGATAACAATTTTATATTTTTATTTCTAATCTAAATCCTAATCCAGTAAGAATAAGTTATGTATACTTCAAATTATATTAAAAAATGTATTTTATAAAAAACAGCTAAACAGATATAAAATTATAGTTCTAAAAGTAGTGAAATTGAATTTTAGGGGATTTTATTATGGTAGAGATACGTTATTTACAAAGAAGGAGATTATTTTATTCTTGACTTATATTTAGAAAAGGAAGATTACGAAAATGATTATGTTGCTGGAAAATATAGGAATTTAAAATTAGAATATTTAAAAAGTAATAAGAAAGCAGAATATATAATAATATTCATGAACGAAACTTTAAGAAAACATATTGTTAAAACTGACAAACAAGTTAAACAAATATTTGAAATACTTATGGAACAAATGCTAGAAAAAAATCCTATTGACGAAAATTTGAAAAATACTGACTTTTTAAAATAGATTGGGCTTATGAATAATCATAAAAGTTCGGTTGGAGAAATTATTTTTAAAGAGTTGATTTATATCTAGACATAGAAAAAGTATGTTAATATTTAGGACTTAAGAGTTTTGCCCTTAAGTCCTACTATTATAATATGGATTTAATGATTTATAATATGGAACACCTGCTTTAGGAAATTCGTACTTTTCTCCTTTTCCTATCTCATTAATAACTTTTGAAGCAGGTTCTAAATAATTATCTATATTGTCAGCAAAACTAATTATAATTACTTCCAACATTTTTGTTTCTACAAAAATGCCTTCTTCTCTAAATTCTTTCATATGATTTCCTATCATATGTAGAACTTGATTTTTAAAATACTCATCAATTTCATATTTACTAAGATAATTATCTACAATATGTACTCCTTCATATGAATGTCCTAATAATTCTGCTCCATTACCTTTTCTAGCTATATAGCTTTCATCTTTCCTAAAATCATTATATTCATTAGTTTTTCCTATATCATGCAGCAATGCACCAAATAGTATTAAATCCATATCTATGTTTAAATTTGGATACATATTTGCAATATTATAAGAATTTCTAGTTACACAGTAAATATGATAAAGTAATCCACCTTTGAAATAATGATGTCTACCTGGTATTGCAGGTTTATTGATTAGTTTTTCTTTATAATTACTATATATTTCTTGACAACATTCTTTTAATATTGGACTTTTTATCTTATTACAATATTCAATACAATTATTATAGCATTCTTCTATTTCTTTATCGGTCATTTGAATTTTCTCCTTTTCTGTTTATATACTCCTCTAATATATATCTTTGATATTCATGAAAAAATTTATCTTTATATTCTTTTGGATTTACCCATAAAACTCTATGATCTTTTTCTATAGGTTCTGTCATTTTTTTATCAAAATTTGCTATATAAAATGTTGCTGTTACATCTAATAATCCTCTTTCTATTCCATCTGCCCATGCAGTAACTTTATCAAAATATTTGATATTTTTTATCCTATATCCTGATTCTTCTATAACTTCTCTTTTTAATGCTTCAATTTCTGTTTCTTCGTTTTCAATTCCTCCACCTAAAAAGAAATAAGTTTTTCCTTCTGTGGCTATTGCTATTTTCTTATCCTCTTTTCGCTCTATTATTACATATGAAGCAGGTCTTTTAGTATATCTTGCACCTTCTACTTTGTTTCCTATTCGTACCATATTTTTCTCCTATATTTTTCATTTTTCAATAAAGCATAATTGTTTTATTGTTTCTTCTCCTATAATTTCATTTGCTAATTCTATCAGTTCATGCCATATATGTGTTAATACAATATCAAATTTTGATTTGTATAACTCTAGGTTTTCTTCTATCTTTTTATCTAAAAATCCTACTGTTATTGTTTTATTTAACTTATCTTCTGATATCATATTTACATCATCTACTATATCTCCAAATAATAATGCGAAATTTTTTGTTTTAATTATATCGTTCAATTCTTTTGAAAATATAATTTTGTTTTTACTATTTGGTGTAACTCCATAAATATCATTTATACCATTTTTTTCTATATCATAATATATAGAAATATTATTATAATAGCAATTATTGAATTTCAAATATTCTTTAATTACATTTTTCAAGCTACAAGATATTATAATTACTGGTATATTCAAATTATACATTTGCAATAAAAATTCTTTTACTCCATCACGGAGTTCTAACTCTGTATCTTTTACTGCATCTTTTACAATTTCATCATTCAAACCTTTTTCACGCAATAAGTTTATATATGCTTTGAATCTATGTTCCCATGTTTCATGATGTTGATTATGTATTTTATCATACCTTTTAGTAAAGTCATCTCCTAATAATCCTGAATGGTATAATACTCTCCAACCACTTATACTATTTCCTTTTGTTAATGTTCTATCAAAGTCAGTTAAAATATAAAAATTTTCTTTTGTTAGTTTTATATTATTTATTTTTTTAAAATTAATATATTTCATAAACTACTCCTATTTCAATCAAACTTATTTATGAATTGTATTTATTATTATCAAATATGTCTAAAGGATATATGTTGTTATTTTCAATGTCATCAATAGTTTTTATACCTATTTCGTAACCTCTTAATTCTTCTTTTTTCATTTTCTTTATATCTTCTATTGGAATCCATTTAACATCTAAAATTTCTTCTTTATCAAATTCTATGTGTTCTTCTACTATTTCTGCCATAAACCTTATTAAAATATGAGTTTCTTTTTCTAAATCAATATTAGAAATAGGCAAAACACCTATTAATTTTACTTTACATCCTGTTTCCTCAAATGTTTCTCTTATTGCCCCATCCATTATTTTTTCAAATTCTTCTAAATGCCCTACTGGATAATTCCATTTTCCATAACATGATTTTTTTGCTTCTTTTACCATTAATATTTTATTATCTCTTTTTATTATACATCCTGCTATAATTTTCATTATTTGATTTCCTCCATCTATTTTAAATAACTATATTTCTCACTTACAATATCATATAATTCTCTTGCACCATTGCTTAATTCGTTTTTGTCTACTTCGCCAATTTTATATCTTTCATATCCTAAACATTTATTAGGTTCTGCAATTTTTAATTCTCCACTTTTTAAATTTCCTTTATACATAAGATAAATCCAGTCTTGTTCTTTATTATTTCTTACATCAAATGTCTTAGCATAAGTTGATACAATAAATTCCTGTAATTCAATATGTGCATCTGTTCCAATTTCTTCTGTAATTTCTCTTTGTAAAGCTGTTCGAAAGTCTATATCACTTTTCTTTACTCTTCCTCCAATAGTTTCTAATTTTAGTTGTTCATCTCTACATCCTAAACCTCTTCTTTGAAAAATGATTTTGTTTTCTTCGTCAAAAGCACATACAATTACTCCAACTTCATAATCTTTTGGTATTTGTTTTTTATTCTTTATAACTTTGTTTAGTTCTTTCATATCTTTTACTTCTTTTGAAAATAACTTCATTTTATTACCTCTTGAATTAAAATTATTTTAAAATTTCTTTTTCATATAAATCTTTAAATATAAGTTTATCTACTGGCGAAATTATATCTATATTTTTATAATTTAACCATCTTATTTCTTGAATTTCTGAACTAGGTTTGATGTTTCCTGTAAATTCTGCTGTATAACAAGTCATTTTAACTATTATATCTTCTGCTTTTCCATGTGCTTGTGCTTTAAATGTTGCATAATATTTTATTGTATCTTCTTTTATATCAATCGTTAATTCTTCTTTGCATTCTCTAATTAATGTTTGTTCATCTGTTTCGTTTATTTCTCTTTTTCCTCCTGGCAAATAGTATGTGTCTTTTCCTTTTGATAATGTACTTAATATTTGTCCATCTTTTATATACAATAATGCAATTTTATCAATTTCTTTCATTTGTTATCCTCCAATTCCTCTTTCATATAATTTAGCATCTCATTATAATCTTTAAATTGATATTGGGATAATTTATTAATTTCTTCTCTATTACAGTCTGAATATTTATCATATATTACCGCTACTTCTATATCAGCATTATTTGCTGCTTCTACTCCTATAAGTGAATCTTCTATTATTAAACATTGCTCTTTATCTACATTTAATTCTTTTAAAATTTTATCATGTATTTCTGGATTTGGCTTTAATTCTTTAACTGCTCCCTTTGAATATACTAATGAAAATATATCTTCCATATTTGCTTTGTTTATTATATTTTGATTATCTTTCTTATAGTTTTCTATTGTATGGTCGTTTGTTGTACTTGCAATAACTAATAGAAATCCTTTTTGTTTTAGATATTTTAATACTTTTTCAGCATTTGGTTTATAATCAATTACTGTTCTTAAATAATTATCTGCTATTTCATATCTTAATTTCTTTATTTCTTCTTTAGATATTTTAGAATTATATTTTTCTTTTAAAAAACCACAATACTCTAAATAAGCATCTTCACATTTGCTATATTGTTTTAATTTTTCATCTCTTTGCTTTCCTATATCTACCTCATCGATACTACCATTTCCTATTGTTTTTATTAGTTCTTTATCTATCACATTCCATATTCCGATTGAATCAATTAATGTTCCGTCTAAATCAAATATAATTACCTTTTTTTCTTTTAACATATATTTGTTAATCCCCTTTTTATAATTTTATATTATTCTATCATAAAAGTTAACATTTGTCTTTTGTTTTTATTAAAATATGAATTCGGTCTATAAAAATAGCAAGTAATATAATACACACCTATTCATTGATGAAGCTCGCTAATTTTTTAGTATATACTTTTATTTAAAGAAGTGGTTTGACTTTAAGAGTTATGTAGAGAATTTTAGAGATTGCATCATGTCATCTAATGGTTAGTTAAAGATTTTGAAATAAAGGTAATATGCAAAGTTTTAAATATAAGCTTTGAAGAAATTTTTGAAAATACTGATTATGAAGATTATTAAAAAAAGTTAGTTTTTATAATTAAACTAGCTTTTTATTTTTCGTTATTGTATATGTTTTTCCCATATTTGTCTTACAAATTTTAAAGATAATGTAGATAACGTAAAACCAATTACAGGCACTAATGAACTTAAAAATATATTATCATAATTTCTTACAATGTACGAATAAATAATTACTATAGCATAAGTAAGAATACATATACATATTTTTCTAGTCCAACAAGTTTCCCATTTCTTATTTAACTCAACTACTTTATTTCTTTCAATAATTTTATTTATTTCATTCTCTAATTCTTTAATTTCCTTTTTTTAAACTCCTTTTATTAATATAAATGAAAGAACTCCCACGAATGGGTGTGAGTCTAGAACTGAATAAATCAGAGATTTCGAACAAATGCGTTCTTAACTCAACTGATTACTCCTCGTGCTTAGCTGTATGATTCACCATTCCAGGCTCGAACTGGGGGTCTTCTGATTAAGAGTGGACAGTTCTCTTAAAAATTATACTTTTCTATACACATTGATATAACTAATGTAAAGGTTAAAACTATATATTTTAATAGGATTTCATAAAAAAGTAAAAATTTATTATAGTTTAGAAAAGTTTAATAAGATTTAAATAAATTTAAGAAAAATCCCCAAAGTATTGCGAAACTTGTGCAAATTTTTGAGTAATGCACCAGTTTTGAAGATAAAATAATCGTTATAAAATTCACAAACAAATCGTTTTTTTGTTGACAAAAACCGAAAAATAGGTAAATTTGGTGGGCAATCTGGGATTCGAACCCAGGACCTTTCGATTAAGAGTCGACTGCTCTAGCCAACTGAGCTAATCACCCATATTGAAATTACTGCTTTTCATTATTCTCATTTGATAAGTGCTTACTGATTAAGAGTCTGCTGCTCTACCAACTGAGCTAATGGCACATGTATAAAGTTTTAAATACCTTTGTATAACTTGACTCGTAATTTTTTGAGACTTTTTTATTATAGTACCTTTCTTATTTCTTGTCAATAGCTTTATAAGATTTTAAATTGAATTGTTAACAATTTAATTTAGCTTAATTGTTTTCTTTCATGCTTCTAACTGGTTAATATTGTAATATAAATGGCAAAGGTAGGGAGCTATAAAATGACAAATTTTTAGAATTTAGATTGTTTCAGTCTAACATACAGAAAGTCCCTAGAAAATTCTTCTACGGACTCAGTGTATTTTTAATAATTGTTTTACTCTGTTTGTTCTCTTATATTATCCATATCTGTAGTTGGTACTTTTTCTGGTATTGCTTCTGTTGATGTTCCTTCTCCTTCAGAAGGTGATACTGGCGTTGATTGTACTGGCTTTTGTGTTTGATTTGGTGTTGGCATATCTGGTGTTGTGTTTGGTGTTGTTTTTGTTTGACCTTTTGTTCCTTTTATTACTATTCTTGCCATAGCATCATATGTATCTCTAGAAAGTAATGTAGTTGATATTGCCTTTCCATTTAGTATTTTGGTGATGTAAGTTTCTGTTTTTAAACCGTTTGCACCTTTTTGTTTCACTTTTTCTGTTCCTAGCATAGCATTTTCATCTTCTTTATATTTGGTTGAAAATGGAATAGATGCTATTGTTTTTGTACTAAAACTAAAGGTATATTCATTTTCTTCTTTGATTCCAAATATCGATACAGTTGCAATTCCATTTTTAGCACTTGCTACAATTTTTATTGGGTATTTTCTCGTATTTTTAAATTTAAAGTCAATTGCTCCATATACTACTGTTGCATCTCTTCCTGCTGGTAAATAAGATGTTACGAACTGATGATTTCTTCTTTCTACAATTTCTAAATTAGACATTAAAACTGTATTGTACAAGGTAGAAGATATTTGACAAATACCTCCTCCTATTCCATCTACTACTTCTCCACCTTCATATACTTTTCCATTTTTATATCCTGCTGCTGCTGTTCTAGGACCTAATGCTTTATTGTAAGAAAATGTCTCCCCTGCTAATACTACTTTTCCATTTATTTTTTGGCAAGCAATTATTAGATTTGTTGTTCTATTGGTGTCACTTGTATCATATCTAGTTGTAAAAGTAGCGATACGGTCTGGAAATGCTTCTGACCCAATCTGATTAATTGTTATTTTTGGTTTTGTTATGTTAAGTTTTATAATATATTCTTCTTTTTCTTCTTTTAATAATTCTCTTGCTGCCTCTACATCAAAGTCAATTCCTTCTACTTCTGGATAAATAGTAAATGGATTTTTGGTATAATAAGCATCTTTTGCTTCTGTATATATTTCTTCATGTATTTTATCAATATCAATTGGCTCTGGCTGTTTTTGTTCAACTGGTATTTCTATATCATCTTCACTACTGTTTATGTTATTTAAGTTTTCTTTTATTCTTTTTAATAATTCATCTGTATGAACACATACTCCTGCTTTTCCTTTTGTTATAATTAATTTGTCTTCTTCAACAGCATAGCTAGATTCTAGTATAATGCCTGGTATATTAACTCCTATATCTTCTATACTTTGTTTTGCTACCTCTTCATTCATACTCATATTAACATTTATATTTTTCTTTGCTATAAGTGTTAATAAAATATTATAATTATTAATAAATATGTTATCTTCTTTTCCAACTAAATAGGCTTCTTCTATGGCATTGTCAATATCATAATTTACTTCCATTAATGTTGGATTTAAAGTAGTTTGGTATTCTTGATATTGAATACCTATTTCTTTTTGTTTTTTTTCTTGATATAAATGGTTCATTTTGGCTTTTGCTTCTTCTTTTGTTAGTCCTGAAACATTTATTCCAGAAATGGAAATACCACTTATTATTTTTTCATTATTCATATTAACAAAGGCAAAAATAGTTGAAATAAAGATGGCAAATATTATAATAATTGCTATAACAACAGGTATTATCCATTTTTTCTTTTTTGTTTCGCTCATATCTCTTATTGTTTTTTTTATGTACTTTGGTTTTTCTTTTGTTTTCTCAAATTTCTTGTTTTCTGTATTTTTTTCTGATTTTATATTATCTTGTTGGTCTATTCTTTCTTCTTGTTCTTTCATCTCTTTTTCCTCCGAATTTTCCTTTACTAATCCTTTCATAATACTACTTCCCCTTATTTATTATTCTAATTAAATCTTACCACAAACTATTTTTTTTGACAACCTCTTTTAAAATTTCTTTGTTTAATTAATGCTATGCTTTTAATAATTGATTATTCCTTAAATTAATAGTATTAGAGCAATCGTAATTTTTACGTTATTATTTATTTCATGGTATAACCTAAAGTATTATTTTTGTAATACAATATAAACAACTAATGAATCATGACAAATGTAATTAGAAAAAATATTGCATTTTTATTGAGAACATCGTGACAATCAGAGTGCTACAAAATACTATTACATTTTAAGTTGACAGTATTAGGTGAATCACTACAAAATTTTTTAAATTTTTTATGAAAATACTTGAACATTGTAGAAATTAATATTATAATGTTGATAGCAAAAGATAAATAAGGAGAGAAATAGAATGGAACTAACAAAAAATATTTTTTTCAACACAGATAAATTAATAGAAAATAGTAAAGTAAAAATATCTTATACAGGAAAACTTTTTCAAGATACTTCTGAAGAGGTTTCTATTCATTATGGTTTTGGATTTAATTGGGATAATGTAAATGATATAAAAATGGAAAAAACAGATTTGGGTTTTCAAGCTGAAATAGAATTGAAAGAAGGCGATACTTTTAATTTTTGCTTTAAAAATGGAAATAATAATTGGGATAATAATAATGGACAAAACTATATTTTCCCTTTAGAAAAAGTTCAAAATGAATTATTAGTATTAGAAGATGAGCCAGTTTCATTAGGTTCTGTAAGAAAATTAAGAAAATCTTATTTATGGAGTAAAAAAGTTCGTTTAGCAGTATATAAAATTATTACTTATCTTCCAAAAATAATCTCTGGAAATTATAAAAGAAAATTAACAAATAATTAAAAATCAAAAATTGCTAAAAAATTAGCAATTTTTGATTTTTTAATTTATGTCATCGACCATCCTCCATTAATTGAAATAATTTGACCAGTTGTATAATTATCTTCAATTAACCACTTAACACATTTAGCAATATCTTCTGCTTCTCCCATTCTCTCTAATGGTATTTCTTCTTCTATTTGCTTTAATTCCTCTTTCGAAAATTTATCATTCATATTTGTATTGATAATTCCTGGTGCAATAGCATTTACTCGAATATTACATGGTCCTAATTCTTTTGCTAAAGCTTTTGTCATACCATTTATACCCGCTTTAGAAATAGAATACAATACTTCTAAAGAAGCTCCAATAATTCCCCAAATAGATGATATATTAATAATGCATCCTTTTTTATGATGTATCATATTTGGTATTATTTCTTGTGACATAACAAAGGCAGAATATAAATTTGTGTTCATTACTCGATTCCAGTCTTCATCTGTTTCATCTGTAAACATTTTATATTCACTAATTCCTGCATTATTTATTAAGATATCTATTTTTTTGTATTTTTCTATAGCAAATTGTATTAACCTTTTTGCTTCTTCTCTTTTAGATACATCTGCTTGTATAATATCTATTTGTATATTTTCTTTTTGCAATTCTTTTTTTAATTCATAGGCTTCTTTTTCAGAACAATTATAATTGGCAATTACCTTTATTTGATTTCTTGCTAATTGCTTTGCTATTTCTCTTCCAATTCCCCTAGATGCTCCTGTTACGATAGCAATTTTATTCACTTCTTTTCCTCTTTTCATAATAAAATTGATGTTAGAATAGGATTACAATATGTTAATAAAAAAGCCATCCATTAAGAGTTATTTCAAAACGATTGACCTGGATAGATTTATTTCCTAGAATTTAACTGTAGATTCCCTTACTACAAGTTTGCTTGCTCTTAATTACATCTTGAT
>CAPBNZ010000006.1:0-40752 GCA_948585895.1 uncultured Clostridia bacterium
AGAATTTTGAGGGGCTTAATGAAACAGATAGAACATCAATAGAAACAACATTAAAGAGATTAGAATTATATATTGAAAATGATAAATCTTTACCAGAACAAATGAAATTCGATTTACAACTAAAATATTATGCTATTGCTCAAATATATTTAAGTCCCTATAAAATATATTTATTAGATTTAAAAGAAAAGTTATTTACTAGAATATTTTTAGCTGCTAAAAAGTATTGTCCGATTGCAATTGATGAAGAAGAAAAATTAGAAGATTTTATGAATTACTTTATTGTATGTTTTAGAAATGAGCTGGAGAAAAAGAATGGTTAATAATAGAAAATATCCAAGATTAACTGGAGTATGTGAAAAGGCAATTCGAAATCAATGGTGTTTAGGTTGTCAAAAGTTAGAAGATTATAATTTTACTGGTGTTAATTATTGCAAATATGTTGATGTTGGGAGGAAAGAACATCTTCCCGATGTCAGCAAAGTAATAACAGATTATAAACAATTAAAAATATGACACTTCAAAATCAATTTTAAGGCGATTTATTTTTTATAAGTGTAATTTTATTACTAAACTATTAAAAATTAAAATCTGCTTAAAATTTTATCAAATTTGGTATAAAAAAATGACCATGTTAGTATAAAATTTTAAAACAAAACTGACAGATAAGAAAAAAGGAGAAATGATAAATTATGAAAATTAATTTTATTATTCAAGGTAAGGTACAAGCGAAACAAAGACCTAGATTTAATGGAAAATTTGCATATACACCAAGAGAAACAGTTGCTTATGAAAATTGGGTTAAAACTTGCTATTTAGAGAAATACAAAGGTCAAAAACCATTAGAAAAACCATTAAAAGTAAAAATAATTGCTTATTATGACATACCAAAAAGCACTAGCAAAAAAAAGCAGCAACAAATGTTAAATAATGAAATATTTCCAACAGTAAAACCAGATACAGATAATATTGCTAAAAGTATATTGGATTCATTAAATAAAATCGCATATTTAGATGATAAGCAAGTTGTTAAGTTGGAAGTAGAAAAATATTATGCAACAAATGCAAATGTTGCAGTTATGATAGAGGAGATTGAAGATGGAAATTAAAGTTGGAGATAAATTTAAAGGAAAAATAAACGGGGCTATTTTTAAGATTACAGAAATAGATGAGAAAAATAAAATGATTTTCTATAAAAGTAATGGAGAGAAACATCACTATGGATTAGATTCTTTTAAGAATTGCTTATTAGAAAAAATTGATTAGGAGGAAATAAAAATGGAATTTAATAGATATCAGCATATAGAAAGATTTAGGACTGATGAAGTAGAAAATATAGAGTTTGGAAAATGTTTTATATTTTATAAAATAGATGGTACAAATGGGCAGGTATATTTAGATGAAGATGGAAATGTAAAGGCTGGAAGTAGGAACAGAGTCCTTACTTTAGAAAATGATAATGCAGATTTTTATCAATATGTATTACAAAGTGAAAGAATAAAAAAATATTTAGAAAAACATCCAAACCATAGATTATACGGAGAATGGTTAGTACCACATTCAATAAAAACTTATAGAAAAGATGCATGGAGAAGATTTTATGTTTTTGATGTGGCATTACACAAAGAAGATAATACCGAAGAATATATTCCTTATGAAATTTATCAACCATTATTAGAAGAGTTTGAACTGGATTATATTCCACCATTAGCTATATTAAAAAATCCGACAGAAGAGTCTTTAATAAGATGTTTGGAAAAAACGGGGCAATTTTTGGTTGAAGATGGAAAAGGAAATGGAGAGGGAATAGTTATAAAAAATTATGATTTTTATAATAAATATGGAAGACAAACATGGGCAAAAATTGTAAGCAATGAATTTAAAGAAAAACATGCAAAATCTATGGGAGCAGATGTAGTTACTCAACAAGAGATAATTGAAGAAAAAATAGTTACTAAATATTGTACAGAAGCCTTTATTGAAAAAGAATATGCAAAAATAGTTAATGAGAAAGAGGGATGGAGAAGTCAGTACATTCCTATGTTACTTGGTAGAGTATTTTCAGAACTAATAAAAGAAGAAACATGGAATTTTATAAAAGAATTTAAGAATCCTAAAATAAATTTCAAAACATTAAATGCACTAACTATCCAAAAAGTAAAAGAAACAAAGAGGGAGTTGTTTAATTGATGAATAAATTATTTATGTTAGTAGGGTTGCCAGCCTCTGGAAAGACAACATGTGGAAAAAGATTAGCTGAAGTGGAAAATGCATTGATTGTATCTTCCGATGAAATAAGAAAAGAGTTGCTGGACGATATAAATGATCAAACCAAAAATGAAGAAGTATTCAAAGAAGTAGAAAATAGAATTATAAATGGTCTAAAAGAAAAAAATGTAATATATGATGCTACGAATATAAATTATAAAAGAAGAATGGCTTTTTTACAAAAAATAAAGAATGCAGAAAAAATAGCTATTTTAATTGCAACACCTTATGATGAATGTATAGAGAGAAATAGTAAAAGAGAAAGAAAAGTTCCCGAAGATGTAATTAAAAGAATGTATTACAATTTTTACATACCTCAATATTATGAGGGATTTGATGAAATAAGAATATATTTTAATACCGATAGGAATTATTGGACTTATGATTTATTAAAAGAATTAGATGGTATTTCACAAGATAATCCACATCATACATTAACAATAGGTAAACATTGCAAGAAAACCGCAGCTTTGCTAAAAAATTATGATTTATTTAAAGTGGGTTTGTTACATGACATTGGAAAAAAAGAAACAAAAACATTCATAAATACAAAGGAAGAAAAAACAGAAATAGCACATTATTATAACCATGAAAGAGTAAGTGCATATATGTCATTATTTTATACAAATAGAAATGATGAAAAAAGGCAATTAGAAGTTGCTAATTTAATTCAATGGCACATGTTGTTACATAGAGAATTATCAGAAAAGACTATAATAAAATACAAGAAATTACTAGGAGAGGAAACATGGAAAAAATTAAATTTATTATATGATGCTGATTTACAAGCGAAGTAAGGAGGAAGTCATGAATAGAGAAGAAAAAATTATGAAAAGAGTTCAAGAGCATTACAATTATTTGAAAGAAAAAGGATTTGAAGTTGTTTTTCTAGCATTACAAGGTTCTCAAAATTACGGATTAGATGTATATGATGAAGATTATATATCAGATGTTGATACAAAAGCAGTAATATTGCCATCATTTGAAGATTTTGTATATGGAAGAAAATTATATAGTGAAACTTTAGTGTTAGAAAATAATGAGCACATTGATGTAAAAGACATAAGAGTAATGTTTGAAACATATAAAAAACAAAATGTAAATTTTATAGAAACATTGTTTACAGAATTTAAAATAGTTAATGAAAAGTATAAAGATATTTTACAACCATTATTTGATAATGCTGAAGAAATAGCACATATAAACAAGTATCAAGCAATCAGATGTATGGCTGGAATGAGTAAAGAGAAACTAAAGGCATTAAAGCATCCATATCCAACAATTGTAGATAAAATAAATAAATATGGATATGATCCAAAACAACTACACCATATATTAAGAATGAATGATTTTATAAAAAAATATGCAATATTAGAAAAGCCATACAAGGAATGTTTAATTCCAGACAATAAAGAGTATTTGATACAGATTAAAAAAGGAGTCTTGTCTGAAGATGAGGCAACACAATTAGCAGTAGAAACTGATGAAGACACTTATGATGTAAAAAACTGGGCAACTGGGTTTGATGATAGACCAGATGTTATAAATCAAAAAGGGTTAAATATTTTAGATAAAACAAAATATGAAATTCTAAAAATGAGATTTAGAGAAGAATTAAAATAAAGGAAGGTGTAATAAATGGGAACAACTATTGCGGTGTTTATAATAAGTTTTCTAATAGGTTTTGGGGTTAGTTACTATGGAATTAAAGATGATATAAAAAAAGCTAAAAATCTAGAAGAATTGAAAATTAAATATAATGTGAGGGATGAATAATGTTAGTTTTACCAATAAAAAAGAAATGGTTTGACATGATTTTATCTGGAGAAAAGAAAGAAGAATACAGAGAAATAAAGCCATATTATGACAAAAGAATAGGTTATTATGCAATAGGTACTGGAAAAATCACAACATTAGTTTTAAGAAATGGTTATAGTTATAATTCTCCATCAATTAAATGTAAATGTTCTATATCAATTGGAACAGGAGTAGAGGGGTGGGGAGCAGAACCAAACATAAATTATTATGTAATTAAAATATTAAAAATTATAGAAAGGAGAAATTGCAATGGCTAGTCTAGAAAGAAAAATACAAAGACAACAACTGATGAAACAACATAAAAAAGCACATAATAATGCAAAATTCAATAAAATCTGGGAGCAATTCCAGAAAAATCAAAAAGGAAAGGAGGCAAAGAAATAATGAATGATAAAGCAAAATATACAGATGTGACTGATGAACAGAAAAATAGAATTGATGATGTTAGAAATATGTTTTCTGATGTGTACGATTTTATAGAAACAAACTGCAAACAAAGTAGAGAAACATCGTTAGCAATTACAAAATTAGAAGAAGCTCAATTTTGGGCTATAAAAGGAATAACAAGGGAGGAAAATTAAAATGAAAAAGATATTGATAAGTTTAGGAATAGTATTGGGGATAATTTTAATGATAGTAGGAATATTTGTAGGAACAAACAATACAGCAATAAATTTAGAAGAACAAATAAAAGAAAGTAAATCAAGTATAAATATTCAAGAAAAAAGAAGAGAAGATTTAATATACAATTTAGTAGATACAGTAGAAAGCTATAATCAATATGAACAAGAGACCATGACAAGTATAATAGAGGCAAGAACAAAAGCAAATAGTGGGAATGTTGAAGAAGCGGAAATGCTAATTAATGCTGTTGCAGAACAATATCCAGAATTAAAAAGTAATGACAATTATAAAACATTAATGACAGAGTTAGCAGTAACAGAAAATTTGATAGCAGAACATAGAAACAACTATAATATCCAAGTTAAACAATACAATAAACATATAAAAAAATTTCCTAACAGTTTAATACTAAACATGATGGGCTATGAGAAATTAGACAATACATATTTAAAATATGAAGCTTCAGAAGATGCACCAAGAGATCTATTTAAAGAATAGAGGTGTTAAAAATGGCTTTTGAAAATTTTACAATCACACCTAGAGAAATATTGGTTGCAATAGCAATAACTTTGACATTAGTAGGTTTAGGATTTTTTATATCTGAAACAATAAAAAATGGTATAAACGAATCCAATGAAAAATATTATAAATCTCTGAAAATAAATAATGATGAAGAAATGTTTAAGTATGCAATAAAAACTAATGTAGGATATGTATTAGCACAAGGAAAAGTAAAAGCAGTTGAAGGAGTTTCAATTGAAGATATAAATGGAAAATACTTTAAAATAAAAAAAGTAAAAGAAGAATATACAAAGCATTATAGACAAGTTGAACATACAAGAACAAAATCAGATGGTACAACAGAAACATATTATACAACAGAAGAATATTGGACTTGGGATTATGCTGGTCAAGAAGAATTTCACACAATTAAATTTAATTTTCTAGGTATTGATTTTAATTATGGAACAATAAATTTTAATAATGAAAAATATAAAGAAACAAAAAGCGGTGGTTACCATATTAGGTATCAATATTATGTTATACCATTTGAATTTGAAGGAACTTTATTTACATACATAGGTAATAATACAATAAATCAAAATAACTTTTCTATAAATAATACAATTGAAAACATAATTAAATCAAAAGAAAATGAAGTAGATGGCTGGAATATTGGTTTTTGGATGATATGGATAATATTTATTGTAATGATTGATTTTGGATATGTCTATTTAGAAAATAATTATTTAGAAGATAAAGCAAATTAAAAATTAAAGAATCCAACGACACCTAATTTACAAAAGAAGATTAGGAGTGGTGCTATGACTAGAAAAGATTTAAAAGATTTTAGGAATAGAAAGAAATACATAAAATCAAAATTGGAGTTTCTCGAAGAAGAAGAAACGAGAATAATGAATATAACTCAAAAATTAGATGGGATGCCTCATGCAAAAAATAAGACAAGCTATGAGATTGAGAAGTATTTAGATGAAAAAAATGAAATAATGCAGAAAGAACTGCAACAATTCAAAGAATATACTAATGAAATTTATGAACAACTTAATCAATTAAAACCACTCTATGCAACTATTTTACAAGAAAATTATATAAATGGAAAGTCTTTAGAAGAGGTTGCAGTAGCAGTTCATTATAGTTATTATAAAACTTGTCATCTCAATGGAGAGGCTCTAGATGAGTTTGATAAATTAGACAAAAATAAAAGTGAGCAAAAAAAAGCAAGAAAGAGCAAATAAAAATGTGTTATTATAGTATTATCATAGTTATGTAGTAGAGGTGATTCCGCTAGAAATAGTGGAGTGCCTCTAATTTTTTATAATATATTTTCAATTGTGTTTTAGAAAAGAGGTATATTATGAAAATTGAAAATGCAGAAATTAGAACTATGGAATTAGCAAAATTACAACCAGCTAAATACAATCCAAGGGTAGAACTACAACCAGAAGATGATGTTTACAAAAGAATAAAGGCAAGCATCACAAAATTTGGAATGGTAGCTCCATTAGTAGTTAATAAAAGAAATGGATTATATACAATAGTTGGTGGACACCAAAGATATAACATTTTAAAAGAATTAGGCTATAAGGAGATACCATGTATTTTAGTGGATTTAGATGAAGTTGATGAAATAGAACTGAATTTATCTCTAAATAAAAATACAGGTTACTGGGACAATGAAAAATTAAAAGACATTTTTACGAACATTGACTTTGATGAAGAGGAAAAATACATAACTGGTTTTTCTGATGAGGAAATTGAAAATCTAAAAACAGATTTTATTGAGGATTTAGTTAATGAAGATTTTTCTGATATTGGAAGTAATCCATTAGATAAGTTTTCAATGACATTTACTATTGATAAGGTATATGAAGAAAAATATTTAGCCTATGTTAAATTATTTGGAAAAGATAAGTTAATCAAATTGATGACTGCTGAAGTCATTAAGGAGGTGGACTAGTATGCCAAGTTGTGGAAGTCAAGTTGTTTTATGTGATGTACCTATAAGGTTTGATACCTATAAAGGTTGCTCGCATGCTTGTAAATATTGTTTTGTTCAGAGAAAAAAAGATATTTCTGATATAGACAAGGGAGAAACTGCAAAAGCATTAGAAAACTTTATAAATGGACATAGAGGTAATGATTTAAGTTGGTGTGATTGGAATATTCCTATTCATTGGGGAGGAATGAGTGATCCATTTCAACCAGCAGAAAAAAGATATAGATTATCTTATGAATGTTTAAAAGTATTGGCTAAAACTCAATATCCTTTTATTGTTTCTACAAAAGGAAAACTAATTGTGGAAAAAGAATATTTAGATTTATTAAGCAAATGCAATTGTGTGGTACAAATAAGCATGATATGTTCTCAATATGATAAATTAGAATTAGGAGCTCCTAGTTACGAAGAAAGACTAGAAATGTGTAAAATATTATCAAAGAAAGTTAAAAGAGTAATTGTCAGAATACAACCTTATATGACACAAGTTTTTAAAGATGTTAAAGACAACATGAAAAGATTATCAGAAGCGGGAGTATATGGAGTTGTTGTCGAGGGAATGAAGTTTGCTAAAAAAAGAGGCAAATTGATAAAAGTTGGAGGCGATTTTGTATATCCAAAAGAAGTATTGCAGAAAGATTTTATTCAGCTAAAAGAAGAGGCACACAAATATGGATTAAAATTTTATTGTGGAGAAAATAGACTGAGAACTCTAGGAGATGCAATGTGTTGTTGTGGAATAGAAAACCTAGAGGGATTTAAAGGCAATTCATATAATATATGCCATTTAATAAATAATAAGGAAACAGAAGTAACCGCTTCTATGAAAGAAAAAGAAAGTGCAAATATTTTAGGCAGAATGAAACAGACAACACTAGGAAAATTAAAATATAAAGGGCAGACATTTGAAGATGGAATGAAAGCTGAATACATAGATAATAAAGAACTCTACGATACAATATTTGGTAAATCTTAATAGAAAGGAAGATAAGGTAATGTGGATATTAAAGCGATTAAAGAAAAATATGATAATAATGTTCCATTAAAAGAGATTGCCAAGAAACACCATATTACTTTGAAAAAATTAAATTCTATTATAAAAACTCAAGATTGGCACAGAAAAAGAAGAGGTGGAACAAAAGGAAATAAAGGCGGTCGAGGAGTCAAAGGGAATAAAGGCAATAAAAATGCTCATCCACCTGAAAACAATCAAAATGCAGTAGTAACGGGATATTATTCAAAATTTAGAAATTTATTTTCAAAAGAGGAACAGTCAATTTTAAATGCAAATAATGTTCCAACAGAGTTAGAGCAAATTCAACATGAAATAGACACATGCGATATGCTAGAATATAGATATTTAAAAAAAATTAAAGAGTTGAAAGAAAAACAAAAGGATTTAACAATTGTATCAATGAATAAATATGGAACACAGGTTTCAACAGAGGCAAAAAGAACAGATGAACTAATAGATAAGTTCAATAAATCTCTTATAATGGTACAAAATGAAAGAAGAAAGGCAATTGACTTAAAATTTAAGATAAGGCAAGGAAGCAAGGAAAATAACATAAATATCAATATAAATAGTGATAATAAAAATAAAACGACAGATATTCTAGAAAGTATAAACGAGCAATTGTGGGGTGGTAATGATGACACAAACACAGAATAGACCATTTCCACTATCTCAAAAATATTTAGATTTTTTAAGATATATTGCAAGTGCAGAATTTTTAGAGGGAACTACATCAGCTGGTAAAACAACTGTTGCGGTTCCTAAATTTATGTTTAGAATATCTAATTATAAAGGAACAAAACCAAGTATTATTTCTGGGCTAGATTTAGGAACTATTGAAAAAAACATAATAAATGCAGACCATGGACTAATTGATGTTTTTGGCGATTACGAAGATGGTGGCAAGATAGAATATAACCCTACTGGAAAAGGAAAAATAAGGCTTCCACATATATTGTTTCATACACCAAATGGAATAAAAATAATATATGTTCTAGGTTATGATAATAAGAAAAGATGGAAGAAAGCTTTAGGAGGGCAATATTTTGGATTATTCATAGATGAGTTTAATATTGCTGATATGGATTTCGTTAGAGAGGCATTTATGAGAGCTGATTATAGATTATGCACATTAAATCCAGATGATCCTAACAAAGAATGTTTTTCACAATATGTTAATAAAAGCAGACCTATTGAAAAGTACAAGGAAAGTGCACCAAAGCAATTATTAGACTTGCTAAATCAACCTCAAAAGGAAGATTGGACATGGTGGTATTTTACATTCAAAGATAATGCAAGTTTATCAGAAGAAAAACTAAAAAAAATTATAGAATCAGTTCCAGCTGGGACTAAACTATATAAAAATAAAATATTGGGATTACGAGGCAAGACCACTGGTCTTGTTTTTGTTAATTTTGATAGAACAAAACATTGTATTACAAAAGAAAAAGCAAAACAATTTATACCAACTAATGATAAAGAGGAAACAATTCAATTGTTACCTAAAATGAGGGTAAAAACAGATGAGTCAGAATACTTTATAAAATTTACTGCCGGATTAGATACGGCATATTCAAGTTTGAGCCCAGATACAATAGCAATGTCATTTGCAGGCATAACCAATAGAGGTAAATTCATTCTATTAGATGAGAAAGTCTATAACAATGCAGAATTGCAAACACCATTAGCACCAAGTGATACAGTAAAAAATTTTATTGACTTTTTAGAAAGAAATCGTAAAGAATGGGGATTTGCAAAAGATGTATTTATAGATAATGCAGACCAAGCAACAATTAAAGAATTTGAAAAATATAAAAGGCAGTTTGGAAGTATTTATGTATTTAATAGTGCATGGAAAGCAAAAATGCAGATAATAGATAGAATAAATACTCAATTAGGTTGGTTTGCAACAGGAAATTTCTATGTTGTCGATACATGTGTAAATTATATAAATGAATTAGAAGTTTATTCATGGTTAGAAGATAAGGACAGTGTTCCAGAAGATGGCAATGACCACATGGTAAACTCTGTTCAATATTCATTTATACCTTATGTAAAAATAATTGGAATAGGAGAAAATAAATAATGTGGTTAGGAGATAAGTTGAGAGAAATGGTTAAATCATGGTTAAATATTAGACCAGCACAAGGTCAAGCATTTGTAATTAATGAGGATATGGATCATCAAGCAAATTGTATTAGAAATCAAATATGGTACAGAGGAGATAGTCATGAATTGTCTGAATTTTATGGTCAATTAACTTATGCAGCAGATACATTTTGGGGTGCTACTCAAACTGCAGATATAAGAATAAAGAAATCGCATACTGGACTTCCAAAACTAATAATCAAAACATTAGTTAATACAGTTGTAACAGATTATTCTGGAGATGATGCTTCAGATGATTATTGGGAAGAAGTAAAAAGAGAAAACAAGTTTGATACTAAAATGTTAAAAAAAATAATTATTGATACTCTTGTTTTTGGAGATGGTGCAATAAAAATAAATTATGATCCTAGTATTTCTAATATTGCAATTTTAGAATGGGTTGATGGTTCAAAAGTTGATTTTAAATATAAAAGAGGCAGACTAACAGATATTATATTCAAATCATATCATGAGCAAAATAATAAAGTATATTTGCTGGAAGAAGATTATGGATATGGATATATAACATATAAGTTATATGACAATGACAAAGAAGTTAAGCTAAATACAGTCGAAGAATTAAAGAACCTCGAAGATATTGAATTTGACAAAGAAACAATGTGGGCTATTCCAATAATGTTTAATGAAAGCTCAAAATTTGCTGGAAGAGGAGAATCAATTTTTGATGGAAAATATGACTCTTTCGATAGTATAGATGAAATTACTTCACAATGGCTAGAGGCAGTTAGAAATGGCAGGGCAGTAAAATATATTCCAGAAGATTTACTTCCAAAGGATGCTGAAACTGGAGAAGTTTTAATGCCAAATCCATTTGATAATAAATTTATAAAAACTCAAACAAGCATGAATGAAAATACACAAAATAAGATTGATGTTGAACAACCAGAAATACCAACTGACCAATACTTACAATCTTACATAACATTTTTAGATTTATGCTTGCAAGGTATTATAAGCCCATCAACACTTGGAATTGACAATAAGAAATTAGATAATGCTGAAGCACAAAGGGAAAAAGAAAAAACGACTCTTTATACTCGTGGAATTATAATTGAAACTTTATCAGAGTTTATTCCAGCAGTAATAAATACAGTATTAAAAGCTAATGCTCAAATGCAAAATGATACCATACTTCCAGAGGATAAAGATGTTTCAGTAAAGTTTGGAGAATATGCAAATCCATCTTTTGAGGCACAAATAGAAACAATTAGTAAAGGTAAGACTGGAGGAATAATGTCAATTGAGGCAAGTGTAGAGGAATTATATGGCGATTCTAAAACAGAAGAATGGAAACAAGGGGAAATTCAAAGATTAAAAGCAGAGCAAGGTATTGTTGAAGAAGAAATCCCAGCATTAAATGGAGAGCTAGATATAAATGAGGTAGATATAGAAGATACTTCAAATAATACAGAAAACACAGATAATCCAGAAAATGTTGAAAATAAAGAAATAGACAAACAGGAGAAAGGATTAAATGAATAATGAATATGATATTTCACAAGCATTTCAAAGAATTGAAGAAACCTTAATAAAATCAATGTCAAGCAATTTAGGTAGACATCTTCGAGAAGAGGCAAAAGAGGGAATAAATTGGAGTGCTTGGCAAGCAGAACAATTAAAATCATTAGAAGTATATAAAATAAGAAACAAAAAGAGGTTAAACAAAACTTTTTTCAATATAAATACAGATATAAAGGATCTATTAAGAGAAAGTCGAGATAATGGAAAACTAAAACAAGAAAAACTAATACTAGAGGCTATTGATAATGGCAATTTCCAATCTAACGATAAAAAGATAAATAAATTATGGCACATATATAAAAAAAGTAAAAATCAAAGAATTAAGAAAAAACAAATAAGTAGAATTTATGATATTGTAAATCATTCAGAGTCAACATTTTTTAAGGTTGATGAGAAGAAATTAAATGCTTTAATAGATGAAACTATTCAGAATTTGAAAAAGGCTGAAACATCAATATTGAGATATGCGAGTGATAAATACAGAAGTATAATATTTGATGCTCAAGTTTATGCTAATACTGGAAGCGGAACACCACAACAAGCGATAGATATGGCAACACATGATTTTTTGCAAAGTGGAATAAATAACATTGAATATGCAAATGGTGCTAGAGTAAATATAAAATCTTATGTTGAAATGGCAATAAGAACGGCAAGTTCAAGAGCACACATGCAAGGCGAGGGAGAAAAAAGAGATGCTTGGGGAGTTCATACAGTATTGGTTCCCAATCGTGGAGGAGGTTGTCCGTATTGTATTAAATTTCAAGGGAAAGTATTTATTGATGATGTATGGTCAAGTGGTAGTGCTGAAGAAAGTAATTCCATGGGATATCCATTGTTAAGTGAGGCAGTTAAGGAAAGATTATTTCATCCTAATTGCAAAGATACAATAGTTACATATTTCCCAGAAATAAATTCAAAGGTTGAGCCACCTACACAAGAACAAATAAAAGAAAAAACAATAAGATACAAAAAGGAACAAAAACTTAATTATATAAACAGAAATATAGAAAAATACAAACGATTAGAGCTGGGAAGTCTAGATAGTGATAACATTGAAAAATATCACAATAAAAGACTAGAATGGCAAAGTTATAAAGAAAAATTCAAATAAGTTATTAACATTAGAGCTGAAAGGCTCTTTTTTAATATAAAAATTTAAAAGAAAGTTGAGGGATTAAAAATGGCTAAAAAGAAAGAAGAATTAAAAGAAGAAGTTGTTACAGAAACAACTGAAAAGGTTGAAGAACCAAAAAAAGAAGAGGTAGTTGAAGAAAAAATAGAAACTACTGTGGAAGATGCAAAAATTGAAGAAAATGCATCTAATGAAAAAGAAGAGGAAAAGGTGCAAGTTACAGAGAAAACTGAAAAAGTTCCTACTGTAAGAGAAGTATTTAGAGATAAATATGATTCTAAAGTGGTTTATAATGTTGGAGATACTTTTGTTTTAGATGAAAGTCTAGAAGATAATAAACCAGTAAAAGTTAGAGATAAACAATATAAAGTATCAAAAGCAAGATATGAAGAATTAAAAAGATGTTTATATGTTGATTAATTAAGAGCTGAAAGGCTCTTTTTTATATGGACCAAACACTGATGTCCTTACCAAAAAAGCATGTGCAATTTATTAAATAGTCAATTCAAGACTTAAAAAAGTAGGAGGTAGTGAAAATGGATGGAGAAAACAACACAAATAATAATGGTGTAAATAATAATTCAAATCCAAATGCCCAAAACACTACTGGGCAACAAACAAATCAAAATGCAAATCAACCATCAGCTGGAGTTGTAGATTATGCGAAAATCCAAGAAATGATAGATGGTAGAAATGCAAAAACAGAAGATAGTATATTAAAAAGCTATTTTCAAAAGCAAGGCTTATCTCAAGAGGAAATGGAAAGTGCAATAAATACTTTCAAAGCTCAAAGAGAAAGTCAAGCAAACCAACAAAATAGAGAATTATCAGATACTCAAAATTCTTTAAAAACAGAACAATTAAAAAATCAAAAGTTACAAATCTCTTTAAAGGCTTATAGCTTTGTTGATGAATTAAATATAGATAATAAAACAATGCCTTATTTATTAAAAATGGCTGATTTTTCTAATTGTGCTGATAAAGATGGAAAGGTAAATGATGAGTCTTTAAAGCAAGCACTACAAAAGGTCATTGATGATGTACCAGGATTAAAGAAACAAGTTCAAAATTCTGTAGGTATCACAGTTGGTGCTAACACTAACAATAATCAAGGCTCAAATTCTCCAGCATTTGATTTCGGATTTGCTGGTGTAAGACCTAGAAAAAAATAATATGAAGAAAAGAGGTAATTTAAAATGGCATTTGAAAAACAAAATTTAAATTATGCTAAAGAATATTCACAAGCTTTAGCTCAAGCATATCCATACACATTATATTTTGGTGCTTTATGGAGTGCAACAAAACCAGATGTAAAATTCTTAAATAATAACACAGTTATTCTACCAAGTTTAAGTGTTAAAGGTAGAGGAAATGGAGATAGAGACACAATAGGTTCTTTCTCTAGAAACTTCAATAATGCAGAGGAAACAAAGGTATTAAAGACTCATAGAACATGGGATACTTTAATCCATCCAAGAGATATAGATGAAACAAATCATGTTGCATCTATTACAAACATTACAAGGGTAATGAATGAGGAACAAAAATTCCCAGAAATGGATGCAGAAATGATTACTGCATTATATGAATTAAAAAATGCACAAGAAGCAGTTACTCCAGATGCGGTATTAACTGTAACAAATGTGTTAACTAAATTTGATGCCTTAATGGATAAAATGGATGAGGCAAGAGTTCCAGCAGCGGGAAGACTTTTATATGCTGATACATATACAAAGACTTTAATTGATACTGCAAAAGAAGCTGCTAGAAATTTAAGTGCAACAGACACTGCAGTTGCTAGATCATTAGACAGAATTGGAGAGGTTGAAGTAATTGGTGTACCAACATCAGCTATGAAATCTAAATATATATTCAAGGAATCTGATGGTTTTGAAGTTGCAAAATCTGAATATGGTTTAACTACTGATACAGATATAGTTGCTGGAAAAACATACTATACAAAATCAGGAGAAACATATACAGTTGTTGCATCTCCAGTAAAAGCTAGTATTAGTACATACTACGAAGAAACTCAAGAGGGTGCAAGAGATGTAAAAATGTTATTAGTACACCCAAGTGCAGTAATTCCAGTAATTGCTTATGATTTTGCAGAATTAGGAGCTCCAAGTTCATTATCTAAAGGAAAATGGACATATTTCGAAGAGTCTTTTGAAGATGTATTTATCTTTAATAAGAAACATGCTGGTATTCAGTTTTATATTGAACAAACAGCCTAGGAGTTGATGAGGTATGAATATATATGCAGATAAAGACTACTACCAAAATAAATATAAAGGTAGTAGTCTTTCAAGTGATAATGAATTAAATAAATACTTACAAGAGGCTACTGATGATGTAAATACTTTGACTTTTAATAGAATTGTTGGAAAGGGTTTTGATAATCTTACTAACTTTCAAAAAGATATAATTCAAAGGGTATGTTGTCAGTTTGCTGATTTTAAATTTGAGAATGCAGATGTGATTGAGTCAATATTATCTAGTTATTCAATAAATGGGGTATCTCAAAGTTTTGGAAATAATAATCTTAATGTAAAAGTAATCGAAGGAATTGCAATACCTTTTAGATTATATAAATTGCTAGGACAAACTGGACTAACTTGCAAGAATGCGAGGTATTATCAATGAAATATCCATCTTTAGTTAGAAAACAAGATTGTAAAACTGACATTCATGTTGTTTTGTATAGTGATGATATATCTGAAGAGGGAGCTCCTCAAATTGCTTTGGAAGATGATTTTAAATGCAATTATCAAAACAAAGCAAAAAGAGTTCTAACAAGTGAAAAAGTATCAGTACAAGTTACTGGTACTTGTTTGTTTCATGAAGATATAGCACCAGATATGACAGATATACATAGTGGTAAAGTTACAGTTTTCGGCAAGGAAAGAGATATTATACAAGGCATAAAGGCGAGAAATCCAGATGGCACAGTAAATTATGTTGAATTGGATATTGTATAATGTCAAACTTCGTAAAATCAACAATTAAGATAAATTTTCCTAAAATCAAACAATTAGATAGAGCAACAACAACAGCATTAGAGGAAACAATTGAGGCATTGAAAACAGAAGTTATAAATGCCCAAGTAATGCCCTTTGATACTGGAAATATGCAAAATAATTCTACTTTTACAGATATTTCAAAAAGCAAACAAGGAAATGTAAGTTTAATAACTGCAACACCTTATGCTAGAAGAATGTATTACCATCCCGAATATAATTTCCAAACCAAAGAAAATGCTCATGCACAAGGAAATTGGCTAGAGCCTTGGATAAGTGGAAAGAATAAAGATTTTGTCGGTAAGGCATTTGCAAAACTATATAAAAAGGAGGCTGGTTTATAATGTTGAGATTAGTAGATATTAAAAACTGGTTAATTAAATTAGATGTAAAGACAATTGCTGAAATCAACAAAATGTCTGTTAGGGAAGTTAATAATTTAAGAGTAAAAGAATTGTTTTCAAAAGGATATGTTGTTGCGGACCATTTTTATATTGGTAAATTAGATAATAAGAAACAAAAATCAATAGGTGTGTATCAACTACAAACTACAAATCCAAATATTGCAGTAGGTGGTTTAAAGAACACAAAATGCAGAGAAAAGACAGTAAGTTTTTTAATTCATTGGAACAACAATGCAGATGATACTGAAATAAAGGCTCTTGAGCTATATTATAAATTCATGAATGCTAGGAATTTTTACATTACTAATAATATTTTAGTTAATTATATTGACTTGCTTGTGCCAGAGCCAATAGATGTTGGAACAGATAATTCTAATGTCTATGAAAGGGTTATACAAGCAAGATTTTATTATGAGGAGGTAGATTAAAAATGGCAACAGTAACAAGTGGAGTTTATCCAGTTTTTGATAATGTATTTAAAATTGGAACTGCAGGAAAAACATCTCAATCTGCAGACATGAAAGCCATTGCAGATTGTGAAACATTCTCAATGTCAATGGACAATAATGTTGAAGAATGGACACCTATGACAACAGAGGGTTGGATTAGGAGAATGATGACAGGTAAAGGTTTTTCAATCAGCATTTCTGGAAAAAGGAATGTTGGAGATGATGGAAATGATTATATTGCATCAAAATTATTTTCAACTGGTGCAGATGTGGAATCTAAATTTGAATGGGTATTCGCAGATGGTACTACGGTATCATTTGACTGTATTATTTCTGTATCTAATGCTGGTACAGGAGATAGCACGAATGTTGCACCTTTAGAATTTGAGGTTATGTCAAATGGAAAACCAACAGTAACACCAGCAGCATAAAACAAGCCTCGGTATTTCGGTACTGGGGCTTATTTTTTTTATTAAAAATTAAATTTAGGAGGAATATAAGATGGCAAATAGTATTGATATTAGTGCAAAACTAAAAAAGGAGCCTATAAAAATTAAATTAACAGAGGATAAGGAATATGAAGTTGATAATAGTGCAGAAACCTTTGTTATAGTACAAGATAAATTAAAAGATAAAGAATTTAGTATTGATGTTATGTATGAAGTAATTGAAATACTAATGGGAAAAGATGCATTGAAAGAAATAAAAGATATGAAATTATCTGTAAATGGAATTGAGAGTGTAATTATTGGTTTAATGGCAGCTATAAATGAAATATCTTATGAGGAAATGGAGAAACGATTTCCAAAACAATGATGAGTCTTTTTACGATTTAATTGATGATTTTGATTTAATAGAAAGTTCTTTTGCTCAACAATATGGTATTAGATTAAGAATGGAAATAAATACTATGAAATGGGGCGAATTTTCAAGTTTATTAAGTGGTTTGAATGGAGATACACCACTAGGAAATATTGTAAGAATTAGAAGTGAAAAGGATCCAAAAGTAATTAAAAATTTTACTGAAAGCGAGAAGAAAATTAGGTCAAAATGGCTAAATAAAAATGCAAAACAAATAAGTCGTGAAGATTATCAACAAGCTATGGAAAGTATAAAAAATATGTTCAAATCCATGGCAAAACAAAATTAAAAGAAATGAGGTGGAAGAAATTGAGCCAAAATGTAGGTACAATAGATTTAGAGCTATTATTAAAAAGTGAAAAGTTCAAATCTGAATTAAATGGATTACAAGGACACGCAAATCAAGCCTCAGACAAAATTTCAGGAGCCTTAAAAGGAATTGGTAAAGCAGCATTAGCTGCTTTTTCTGTTACAGCAGTAGTGAAGTTTGGAAAAGCATGTTTAGAAGTAGCAACACAAACTAGCAATGCTTGGATAGGATTAAATTCTATACTAACAGGGCAAGGCAAAAGCTTTTCTCAAGCCCAAAAATTCATTGAGGAATATGTTAGTGATGGTTTAGTTCCATTAAATAATGCAGTTACGGCATATAAAAATTTAGCAGCTAGAGGTTACTCATCAGACCAGATAAAAAAGACAATGACTGCATTAAAAAATAGTGCTACTTTCGGGAGACAAAGTACATATTCACTAGGAGAGGCAGTTCAAACTGCATCTGAAGGTCTAAAAAATGAAAATAGTATTTTAGTTGATAATGCTGGTGTTACAAAAAATGTTGCTAAAATGTGGGAAGACTATGCAAAATCAGTTGGAAAATCAACAAACCAATTAACACAAGCTGAAAAAATAGAAGCGGAAGTCAATGGAATATTAGAAGAAACTAAATTTCAAATGAACGATGCTAGTATATATGCTAATACATATAGTGGAAAAGTTGCTCAACTTAATTTTGCATTTACTACAATGAAAACTGCTATTGGTAATGTAATACAACCTATTGCAAAATTGTTTATTCCGATGTTGACCGCAGCTGCGAATGCAGTAACCAGATTATTTACTGCTATTGCTGGTTTAATGTCAATGTTTGGATTAAAAGCAGATAGTGTTGAAACAGTATCAAAAGGACTAGGAGGAGTTGCAGACAATGCAGAAAAAGCCTCTGATGCAGTAAAAGGTGTTGGAGATAGTGCTGGAAAAACTGCAAAAAAAGCCAAAAAGGCAGCATTACAATTAGCTGGTTTTGATGAAATGCAAAAATTATCTGATAATAGTAGTAATAGTTCTGGAAGTGGTTCTGGAGCTGGAGCGGGAACATCTGCTTTAGCAGAGTCTTTAGATGTAACGACTAATATACAACAAGACACATCAGCATTTGATGGAATGTTAAATAAAGTTAAAGAGCTGGCCAACATATTTAAAGAGGGGTTTAGTGCTAGTTTTGGAGACACCAATTTTGATGGGATTTTAACACATCTAGGAAATATTAAGACAGCTTTAATAGATATATTTACAGACTCTAATGTTGTAAATTCAGCAAATAATCTAGTTAAAACATGGAGTTATGCATTAGGTCAATCTGTTGGTGCAATAGCAAGAATAGGTGTAAATATTGTAGAGGGACTAGTTGGAAGTATAGATGGCTATTTACAAAAAAACTCTGGAAGAATAAAAGGTTTTCTAATAAGTATGTTTGATGTAACTGCAGAAAGATTTACTTTCGTTGGAAATTTTATGGAGGCTATTGGAAAAATATCAGATGTTTTCTCAGGAAAAGAGGCAAAATCAATTGGTACAAGCATTATAGAAATGTTTGCTAATCCTATTATGTCTTTATATGATGTTATAAATAAGTTCATTACAGATATAACTAAAATATTACTAACACCAATAATAAATAATTGTGATTTAATTAAGCAAACAATTCAAAATACATTAGGACCTATTTCAAGTATATTTGAAACATTGTCTGAAATAATGACTGCATGGGGAGATAAGATAAATGAAATCTATACAACATATATAAGTCCATTCTTTGAAAATTTATCAATTGGAATATCAGATACATTTGGGAAATTTTTAGAGTTTTGGAATATTTATATAGTTCCATTTTTAGAAAATGTTGCAACTGGTTTTTCACAATTATGGACAGAACATTTAAGTCCTCTTATGGATAAAGTTGGAGGTTTAATTGGTTCAATAGTTCAAGCAATTCAAGCCTTATGGAATGGTGTATTAAAGCCAGTTATAGACTGGATTATTCAAAATGTACTACCTAAATTAGTTCCAGTATTTGAAGCATTATGGAACACGATAAAAACCGTGTTTGGATATATTTCAGATGCTATTGGAGGAATAATAGATTTCTTCAAAGGACTAATAGATTTTATTGTAGGAGTATTTACTGGAGATTGGAGCAAGGCTTGGGATGGAATAAAGAATATATTTAGTGGAATATGGAATGCAATAAAAGGGATAGTTCAAGCTGTATGGAGTGCAATTAAAGGAATTGTAGAGACAGTTATAAATGTTATAAAAGCTATAATTACTACTGTCTTTAATGCCATAAAAACTATAATTACTAATATTTGGAATGGAATTAAAACATTTTTTACAAATATATGGAATGGCATTAGAGATATGATTTCAAATGCGATAAATGGAATAAAAAGTACTATATCAAATGTGTTTAATGCAATAAAAAATACTATCACTAATATATGGAACAATATTGTAACAACTATTAGTAATGTATGGAATACAATCAAAACAAAAGTTAGAGAAGGAGCTCAAGGGGCATGGAATGCAATTACTGGTATTTTTGGAGGTATTGCAAATTGGTTTAAAAATATCTTTACCCAAGCATGGACAGCAGTTAAAAATGTATTTAGTACAGGTGGAAAAATATTTGATGGCATAAAAGAGGGAATTGTAAACTTCTTCAAAACAATAGTTAATGGAATTATTGGTGCTATTAACAAAATAATTGCAGTTCCATTTAATGCAATTAATAACATATTACAAAAAATTCATGATGTTGAAGTTGCTGGATTTAAACCATTTACTTGGGTGCATAAATTCAATGTTCCACAAATTCCAATGCTTGCACAAGGTGGTTATGTTAAAGCAAATACACCAAGACTTGCAGTAGTAGGAGATAACAGAACACAAGGAGAAATTATATCTCCAGTAGATAAAATGAAAGAAACATTTTTAAGTGCATTACAAGAATATAAAAATATGAATGCTGGAATGGGTGGAGATTATGTTCCAATAGAAATCAATATACCAATTTATTTAGATGGCGAGGAAATAGACAGAAAACAAGATGAAAGAAAAGCTAGATTGGCACTTGCTACAAATGGAAGGAGGTATTGATAATTATGGCAACATATAGTGGAGACTTGATAAAATTAAATGGAAAAAGTTATAAATGTATTACATCTTATAAAATTCAAAGAAATAAATTATGGAGTTCTGATACTGGAAGAAATATGGCTGGAGTCATGAAAGGAACACTAATAGGAAATTTCCCTAAAATACAACTAGAAATAGAACCTTTGGATGCTGAAGAAATGAGAGAGTTGGAACTCATTTTTGATTCAGCATCTTTTGTTGTTGAATATTACAATAACAAATATGGTTGTATATGTACCGCAGATTATTATGCAAATGATTATGATGAGGACTTATATATAGGAAGATTACCAGAATTAAAATATAAATCTTTTCCAGTTAATCTAATACCAAACGAGGGGGAAGATAGACATGTTAAACACAACTAAAACTTTTAAAAATAAAATGAAAGTATATGGAAAGCAATTAAATATCTTACTTGGGTTTGGTAATACAAAACTTGATAAAACTCATGTTAAAAAATTGAATTTATCAGTAAATGGAGATTTATTTACTTCTGTTATGAGGCAAGTTGAAATAGAAATAGAAAACTATACAACAATTGATAAGAGTAAAATCATGACAGTTAGGGAAGTACATGAGGCAATGGTTAGGAGAATAGATAAGACACAAGTAAAGTATTTAGCTGAAGACCAAGACAAAGAATATACAGTTGAAGATGTACACAAAATGAGTGTAGGAAAGATGGATAATACTAGAGTAAAATTCCTTATTCCACACGATAAAAGAGAAAACATTGAAAATACAAGTAAAATAAATATTCAAGTAGGAGTTAGGACATCAGAGTTTGATGATTATGAATATATTGATTGGGGCGAATTTGTTGTTTATGACAAAGAAGAAAAAATTGATACTCGTTCATTAAAATTATATTTATATGATCACATGATAGATAGCCATATAAAATATACTGATAGTCCTCTTACTATTGATTATTCAACTGGAAGTGTTACCAATTTAGATTTATTAAAGGCTATTTGTAATAAATTTGGATGGACTCTAAAATCAATGGATTTTGCAAATGCAAATAAGATAATAAGCGAAGATAAATATGCAGAGTTAACTGATTTTACATACAGAGATATTTTAGATGAAATTGCAGCAAGTGCTGGAGGTTTTATAAAAATCATAAATAAAGATTTATATGTAGCATATCCAACTGAAACGGGAGAAACTATTGATGAAAATGATTTAGAGAAACTTACAATTGGAAAGAAAATAGGACCATATAACACTATGGTATTAGGTAGAAGTCCTCAAGAAGATAATATTTACTATCCAAGTTCAATACCAGCCTCTGGTAGAGTAACAATAAGGATAGACAATAATCAAATTATGGACAGAAATAGAAGTGATTATATTGAGGAAATATATAACCATATTAACGGACTATCTTATTATGTGTTTGAATATACTTCATTTGGATTTGGTTATTTTGAATTTGGAGATATTGTTACCATTAAAGACTTACATGAAAACGAATATAAAACAATATTATTCAATATCAATGTAGAAATAACATCTGGAATAAAGGAAAAAGCAAATACAAAAGAGCCTCAATATAGTGAAACTAAATATCAGTATGCTACTGGAATTGAGAAAAGAGTAACTAATACAGAAATTATTACAAATAAACAAGAAGGTAAAATTCAAGAAATAATTGAAGAACAACAAGGTGCAACATCTAAAATGAATTTGTTAGAGTCAACAATAAATGAAACTAAAAGAACTATATCCGACTATAAAAGTGAAACAGACAACCAATTAGCAGAGTTTAAGGATACTCTGGATGGTATGAATGTAACTTTAAAAAATAATAGTGGTAATAATATTTTTTATTATGATACTGATTTTTGGAATGGAAATGCAATTGAAAGCTATATTGATACTGATACAAAGAAGAATACTGTTAGTGGAATGGGATATAAACTATCAATAGGAACTGTTTCCCAAGATGTAATGGTAAAAAATGATGATTACACAATATCATTTTTATATAAAAACACAAATAAGCTAGACAATACAACAGCAACGATAAATGGTATATCAGAAAAACTAGTTTATACTGGCCAAGAATGGAGAGAATATACTAGAAAAATTAAGGTTACTGACAATAGAATTTCCGTTTCTTTTAAAACAGATATTAACGAAGCAATAGAAATTGCCGATGTTATGGGAAATATAGGTACCGAAAAACAAGCATGGTCTCAAAATCCGAATGAAACACATACAGACACAGTTGATATAGGAAAAGGAATACAAGTAAATTCTAGTACATCTAATACATATACAAGAATGGATGCAGATGGTTTTAGAAGTTTTAATTCATCAACTGGAGAAGTAACAACAGAATTGACAGATAAAGGAACAGTAACAAAAGAATTAAAAGTAGAAACCAAAGCTGAAATTACAGGCTTACTATTCCAAGAAATTGAGGGACAAACATGGATTTCAAAATTATAAAGAAAGGAGGAATTTAGTCAATGGCAACAAATGAATATCTTAATAGTAATGGCTATAATGGAAGATATATAGAATTACATTGGTGGAGAACTGGAACATGGAATGGTGCAACATGTGGTTCTAATATACATTGGGAATTACATGGTAGAGGTCAAGCATCAGCTAGTTGGTATAAAGCTGGTAATTTTAAAGTAGTTATAAATGGTCAAACATTGTACAATTCTTCTAATAGAATAAACTTATATAATGGAACATTAGTTGCTAGTGGAGATATTTCAATACAACATGATAATAATGGTAGCAAGTATTTTTCAGCAAGTATTGAAGCTGGTATTTATAATGTTGCAGTAAATTGTAGTGCCAGTGGCGGATGGTGGTTAGATTCTATACCAAGAAATTTAGATAGCATTGGTATCTCAGAAAGAGGGCATAGTTATAATTCTATTCAAGTAAATTGGTCTTGTAGTCCGGCAAGAGATTGGACACAATATTCTCTTAATGGTGGAGGATGGACAGATGCTGGAGATACAGTCGCTGGAGACAACAAATCTGGATGGTTTAACATTGGTGGATTAACAGAAAATACTAGATATACAATAAAAGTAAGGTTAAGAAGAGCAGATAGTGGATTATGGTCAGAGTCTAATACATTAACAATTACAACTGCTAGTGCTCATACATCTATTACTCAATTTGTAGTAAATAAGATAACTGGTAGAAGTGACCAATTAAAAATAACATGGGCTGCTGGACATGCTTGCGATAAAGGTTGGTATTCAATTGATAATGGTAGTACATGGAAAGAAGGATTAAGTTATCCAGACCAAATAATTACTGGTTTAAGTAGTGGAACTTCTTATAGAATTAAAATTAAGGTAAGAAGAGGAGACTCACAACAAATAACCGAAAGTGGAACTGTTACTCAAACAACATATACTCAAACAAAATTTACAAAAAATAATATAAATCATATTAGTGGTTATAGTGGATTAAGTCAGTTAAAAGTGGAATGGGCAACAAATATAACAATTAACAAATTAGAATTATCTTTGAATAATGGATCTAGTTGGACAGATAAAGGCAATCCTAATAGTACAAGTGGAACATTTACAATTACAAGTCTTTCAATGAATACATATTATAACATTAAATTAAGAGCAACAAGTAAAGATGGTTCTGTTATGACTACTACTGGAACAATAAAACAAAATACTTATAACAAAGTAACTGGAAACTTATATAAAAATGGAACAAAACTCAATGTAACTTCTGGAATACAATTAACAACAACAGATAAATTAGAATTCAAAGATATTTCAAATCCAGCTGGTTGTACTTATAAAATTTATTTTGAAACTCCAGATAATACTAGAAGATTAATACAAACTGAAACAACAATAACTGCAGCACAAATTCAATCAATGTTTCAATATTTGCCTAATAGTAATTCACAAGCATTTAATGTTGGAATTGCTACGATGAATGGCAATACAGAAGCACAATATGTTGATTTTTATGGAAATTTAGTAATAACTAATTCAAATCCTGCTTTCAATAATTTTACATACGAGGACACAGATGAAAAATGTAAGATTTTAACTGGAGGAAATCAAGGAATAATAAAAGGTTATTCAGATGTGAAAATAAATATTTCTAGTGCAAATAAAGCAATTGGAAAAGATTATGCTACAATAACAAAATATAGGGCTGTTATTGGAGAAAAACAAAAAGAAATAGGATATTCTAATTCTTCAAATGTTAGTGGTCAAATAGATAATGTTGATAGTAATGTTTTTACAGTATATGCGATAGACTCAAGAGGAAATTCAACTGCAAAACAAATTAGTCCAAGTGCATTTTATAATTATTCAAATATAAAAATAACAAAAGCAGAAATTGCTAGGACTAATGGAGTTGGCAAAGAAACAGAATTATCTTTTGAGGGGCAATACTGGAATAACTCTTTTGGTAATATCATGAATGGAATTGTTAAATGTTATTATCAATACAAAAAAACATCATCTAACACATGGGTTGCTGGTTCCACAACATTAACATTGACCTTTAATGGTAGTAAATTTAGTTTTAAAGGACTTATTAAAGGCGATGCTGAAGCAGAGGGATTTTCAGTAACTAATAATTTCAATATAAGAATTTATATCGAAGATAGATTGTCAAAATCTACTTTTGATTTAATTCTAGGTTCTGGAACTCCACAACTTGCAGTAGCACCAGAGGGTGTTGCAGTTGGCGGAATGTATAGAGCTGATTTAGGAGAGGGTTTGCAAATATATGGCAAGCTCTTTTTAAATGGAAAAGAAATAACAATATAATTTGAAAGGAGATAAAAAATGTCTTTAAAAACTACATTTTTAAAATTATTTAAATGGAATACTCAAGATGATGAGGACCTAAATAGTAACTTTGATATTGATGCAGCAATGAATGACAACTGGGATATGATAGACAATGCAGTTAGTAATTTAAATGGTAATAAAGTTGATAAAGTTAGTGGTAAAGGTTTATCTACTAATGATTACACAACAACAGAAAAAAACAAATTGAGTGGAATTGCAGCTGGAGCACAAGTTAATGTATTGGAAAACCTAACATTAGGGGGCACCGCATTACAAAAAAATAATAAATCAATAGAAATCAAAGATCCAGAAGTAACAAATGCGAGACAATCAGCTGTAAAAGACAAAACTTTTGCAAATGTAGATGCTCGTATAGAAGAACTAGAAGCGGATGTTGATAAAATAGAAACAACAAGAGGTCATGTTTATGGAATAAGAAGAAAAATAACAAATAATTCTAGTTCTGCATGGGAAAGACTATTCGATAGTGTTGGCAAAGTTGCTAATGCTACTAAAAATGGTGGAACTGTTCAAAATGATTTTGATAGTTTAGCTCCTTGGTCTGATATAAAATCATGTAATTATGATTTAACTACTAAAAAAATAAAAGCTTGGTTTGGGGATGCAAACTTTAAATTTGATGGCAGCAATGGAGATGTATTTACTTATATACCAAAAACATATTGGAAAATATATCAAGAGAATGATTATGATTATGTTTTATTAGCAGACTATCCAAAAGCTGGATTTATGGAAGTAGATGGATTTTTTACTGGTAGATATAATGGTTCTGTTGTATCAGATGTATTACATACTTATAGCGGTTTAGTACCAACAACAAGTAAAACAATAGGACAATTTAGAACATTAGCAAATGCACTAGGAAATGAATTTTCTCAATTAGATTGGAGATATTTTGTTGTTCAAATGTTATATTTGGTGGAGTATGCAAATTATAATTCTCAATCTATGCTTGGAAATGGTGTTATGAATCGTAAGTATTTAAAAACACTCATTGCTGAAAATAATACAAATAGGGTAGTAATTGGTAGTGCATCTGGTTATTATGTAGGACAAATTATAAGAATTGGTACATCAGATGGTGGAACTCAAGTAGCAGATGCAAGAAAAATAACTGCAATTGAAGCTTATGATGATGGAACAGTTACTGGTTCAGCAATAACATTTGATGGAGCAGCGGTTAATATAGCCGTTGATAACTTCGTTTGTACAATGGCACAAATTACTGGCCAATGTGATACTCTTGGAATGAAATCTGGATGTATCAATAATGATGGTTACCATTCAATGATTTATAGAGGTATAGAAAATATTTTTGCAAATATTTGGCAATGGGTAGATGGAATAAACATAAAGGACCATTTAGCATATATCTGCAAAGACCATTCAAAATATGCAAGTGATAAATTTGATGGAGATTATAAACCTCTTGCTTATACAAATTGCGACACTAATGGAAATCCAAAAAAACTAGGATTAGATGTAGATGAACCATTCTTTAGATTCCCAACTGAAATAGGAGGAGGAACATCTACCTATATGTGTGATTATTACTGGCAGAATACTGGAAACAGGGTTGCTCTTGTTGGTGGTTATTTCAGCGCTGGGGCTAACGATGGCTTGTGGTTTTGGTACTTCTACGGTACCTCTTCGGGTGCGGGTTGGAACGTCGGTGCTCGTGTTCTTATTGATAACCAGTAAAAACGGGGGTTTGGGGGCGGTCAGCCTCCCAAAATATTTAAAGAAAGTTCTAATATTTATAAATAATTTTATAATTTTAGTGTTACTCTACAAAATCAAAATCTTATAGGCAGACTTTATATAAAGGCTGATATAGTTAAAATAAAATTGAAAATATGCTATTATCATTTCAAACACAATTGAAAATATAGGGACTTGATGTGTGCTTTGCCGAGCTTTCACTTCTCATTTGAGGGTTGCTCATGTTGGTGGTAATTTCAACAATGGGGCTAACGATGGCTTGTGGTATTGGAACTTCAACAATACCTCTTCGAGTGCGAATTGGAACATCGGTGCTCGTGTACTTATTTTTGAAATAATAATTAGATACATTACACATCATTTTCCAGAGCCCTTGCTCAAAATAGAGTCGCAACTGGATTGGACTAGTAAGCCCATTATGGTTTGAAAATCCGATAGACAAAAATAAGAAATTATTATATTACCAGAGGTGTGTTATGAAAAGAAAAGGCAATTTTTATAATGATATTTGTAATAAAGATAACATCAAAAAAGCAATAATTGAAGCAGCAAAAGGAAAAAAATATAGGAATAATGTGGCAAGGATATTAGAGAATATTGATAACTATGTCGATATTCTCTTTAATATGTTAGACACAAAGAAAATAAAATTATCTCCATATAAAAAAATGACAATACATGATGGAGCAAATAAAAAAGAAAGAATTATCTTTAAACCAGCATTTTTTCCAGACCAGTGCATTCATTGGTCGTTAATGTTACAACTACAACCAATCTTACAAAAAGGAATGTATGAGTATTGTTGTGCTAGTGTTCCTAATAGGGGAATACATTATGGTTCAACATATATAAAGAGAATATTAAAAGATGATAGGAAAAACACTAAATATTGCTTAAAATTAGATGTTAAAAAATTTTATCCTAGTATTGATAAAAATGTGTGTAAAAGAAAATTCAGAAGAATAATAAAAGACTATGATGTGCTGAATTTAATTGATGCCATAATTGATAGTAGTAATGAAAGTGGGTTACCTATTCGGTAATTTTACAAGTCAGTGGTTTGCAAATTTCTATTTACAAGATTTAGATCATTTTATAAAAGAAAAAATGAAAGTAAAATATTACTTGCGATATATGGATGATATGGTTTTATTCGGCAGAAATAAAAAAGAATTACATAAAATCAAACATGAAATAGATGAATTTTTAAAACCACAAGGATTAAAATTAAAAGATAATTGGCAATTATTTAAAGTAGATTCAAGACCATTAGATTTTTTAGGATACAGATTTTATAGAGGATATACAACATTGAGGCGAAGCAATTTTCTTCGAATTAAGCGAAGAATTAAAAAAATTGTAAAACGAGGTTATATAAGGTTAACAGATGCTTATTCTGTGATTTCTTACCATGGTTGGTTATCTCATTGTGATAGTTTTAATTATAGAAACAAGTATATTAAACCTTATAAAATAACTCTAAAAAAATGTAAAGGAGTGATAAGAAATGGTAGAAGTAAATCTAAATTGTAAATCAGATACAACACCAGATAAATATGTTATAGAAAATATATTAAATGGAAAATGTGATATTATCTTAAACGAAAATATTACAGAGCATTCAAAAGAAGATGAAAATGGCGAAACAAAAACATACTATACTTATGATATGTATAGAATTTCAAGAAATAATTATAGAGATACATTAGAAAATGATTTATCTAATGATACAGAATTTTTAGTATGGTTAAATTTTGCTAAAGAACAATATTTAAAGCAAACTATAAATGTTTCTGACACTGAAAGAATATCTGCATTAGAGCAAGCAATAATTGACATTGGGGAGGTAATTGGAAATGATTAATTTTTATGTAATTCAAATTAGAGATTTAAAAACAATGACAATTGATGATGTCCCAAAATTATGGAGAAAAAAAGTTAAAGCAAAATTAGAGGAAGAGTCTTAATAAAGGCTCTTTTTTTAATACAAAGGAAAGGAGAAATGTGTTATGCCAATGGATGAAAAACACATGCAAATGCTTATTGAAACAAACCAAAGTGTAAAATCTGCTCATCATAGAATTGATAAAATGGAAACCGACATAGGAGAAATTAGAGAATTAACAATTGCAATTAAAGAAATAGCAATGGAAACAAAAGCAACAAGAGAAGATGTTAATGATATGAATAGTAGATTAAAGGCAGTTGAAGAAAAACCAGCAAAGAATTGGGATAAGGTAATATCCACTATTATTGGAACAATAGTGGGGGCAATTGCAGGAGCAATCATGGGGTTAATTTTAAAATAGAAAGGGGGAAAACTCAATGAAAAAAGCATGGGATGATGTAAAATCATTTATAACTGTTGTAATGACATTAGGTTTAGTAGCATTGTTATTTATTCCTAACTTAAATCCACCTACTGAAATAATTGCATTATATTGTACAAGTTATGGTTCTATAATGACATACTTTTTTACTAAAAAAGATAATGGCGAAAATACTGATAAAATTGAGTAATGAAATTATACCACTTGCTTTTGAAAAACGGCTTAAAAACGATTGTCGCAAGCTGTTTTTCGAGGATACTGGAAGAAAATTACGATATTTATTAAATATAGGAAGAAAACATAAAAATCTTCCTATATTTTATTTTATAAAGAAAGGAGCGATTTTTATGGAAGATGAAATCGTATTAACTGAAGAAATGAAACAAGAATTAACAAATGGAAGGGAGGAAAACGAAGATGAGTAGATCTAGTTTAGCAACATTATATGTTCCAGCAAGTACAAATAATTATACCCAAGGAAGAAGAGGTTATAGAATATGCAAAATAACTCCACATCACATGGCTGGTAAATTAACAGCTAGACAATGTGGAAATATTTTTGCCAATCCAAACAGACAAGCAAGTGCAAATTATGGTATAGGTTATGATGGAGAAATTGCTTGTTATGTAGATGAAGAAAATAGAGCATGGACTTCTAGCAATCGCGAAAATGACTGTCAAGCAATAACAATAGAAGTTGCCAATAGTGCTAATGGAAATCCTTGGCCAATATCTGATGCAACATGGAATAGTTTAGTTAAATTATGTGTTGATATTTGTAGGAGACACAATTTCAGACTTACTTATGATGGAACTAAAAATGGAAGTTTAACAAGACATGATATGTTTGCAAATACAAATTGTCCAGGACAAACATTAGGAGGAAGATTTAAAGAATTAGCTGAAACAGTTAATAAAATTCTAGATGGTGGAAATGTTACAACACCAGTTCAAAATCCAAGTGTAGCAACCACAGATAATGCATATTTAGTAAAAGTTACAGCTACTGCCTTAAATATTAGAGCAGGAGCAGGTACTAACCATAATATAGTAGGTTGTATTAGAGATAAAGGAACATATACAATAGTGGAAACACAAGGTAATTGGGGAAAACTGAAATCTGGAGCTGGATGGATTTGTTTGGATTATACAAATAAAGTAAATAGTGGAAATATATCAACTCCACCACAACCAAAAACTTTTAGCAAAGGACAAAGAGTAACATTAAAAACAAGTGCAAATAAATATTGCACAGGACAAACAATTCCAAATAGTATTAAAGGAAAGACATACACAATAATGCAAGTAGGAAGTGGCAATACACACCCAGATGGAGTTTTGTTAAAAGAAATATATTCATGGGTTTATAAATCAGATGTACAGTAAAATAGGAGGGAATTACCCTCCTATAATTTTTTTAATTTTATTTTGTAAATCTAATAAAATATTGAAAGATTGTTGAAATGTGGTATTATTCATATCAATTTCAGAAATCTTTTTTAATATTTTTTTTATCTCAATATTGTTTGAATAATCAACAATATTAGAGTTTTGTGGTAGATCATCTATCACTTTATATTGTAGTTGCAAATTATCTAATTTTTTAGTATATTTTTCTAAAGATGAGATAGGGAAACCACATTTTATAATTTCCGGACTTAATGATGTGATTTTTAAACCTAGTTTCTCATTTAGAATTTTTGCATCTTCATTCAAAATATTGTAGAATATGCCGATTCTAAAAATATATATTGAGGATGCATCTTTTTCTTTTAATTCTTTATACTGCTTTAGAATTTTGCTCATGTTTACCACTCTCCTTTTCATCTATCATTTCTAATAATTCTCCGAGGAGTACAATTAAAAGCTCTGCATAACATTTCTAGAGTATCAAAATGTATGCCATATAAATCCTTTTTTGTGAGATTTTTTAAAGATTGATAACTTCTTCCAGTCTGTACAGTTAACCAATATAGTGATTTACCATTTTCTTTGAGATGTTCTTCAATTTTTAGATGTATCATATTAGCCTCCTTTCTGTAATTGCAACTGTATATATTATAGAATGAAGTAAAATTTATTTTAACTATACTTTGTTTTATATAAAGTTGGGTATATATATTGTAGGGTTATAATAATTGTGATAAAATATGGATAAAAAGATTGGAGGCTTAAAAATGCAAGTTCTATCACTCATTGATGAGGCTCTTGAAAAATTGGAAGAAGGAAATTATATTGGTTGTGGAAAGACATTAAAAAAATTAAAAGATGATATTATAAAAGCCAATTTAGATAAAGAGTTATCAATTATAAAAGAGTTGGAAGATGATATAAAGTGAAACATACTTTATATAAAGTCTATGAGAGTTAAAAATATTTACATAATATGGTATAATATAATTAGCAAGAGAATATTCTCCAGATAAAATAAGGAGGTAGTAATGGAAGAGAAAGAATTAGTACAGTTACTAATGAAAAAGCAACCATTAAGATATAAATTGCTAATTTTAGTTAATAAGAAGCTTATTCATGAAATATATAGAATGGCTTATATTGATTGTTACCAAAAGATGAATAAAAAATAAAATTTAACAACTTTTTAACAACTAAGTTTGAAATAACTGGATAAAACTAAATCAAAATACAAGTAAAAAACATTGATATTATGCTACTTTATATAAACTAAATAAAACTAAATAAATATAAAACAGTACAGTAGGTTCAGGTGTTGTTGCTGATATTTTAGCATAATTAAAATGTCGCATAGGAATGTTTCCTTTGCGGCATTTTTTCATATTCTAGGAAAGTTTTCTGGATTTCCTAGAATATAAAGTTAGTTAAAATATAAGAAATATTCTAAAATTACTTGCTTTTTTATAGAAAGCATAATAAAATGAATGTATTAGAAATAAAATTAAATAAGCATAGAAAGATAAGGTCATAAAGGAAACATCTTCGTGCGACAAATGACAGAACATAGGAGGAATACACATGAAAATAATATTAGATGCTATGGGAGGAGACAATGCACCAGATGCTAACATCAAGGGAGCTATTAATGCTATTAACAAGATAAAGGCAGAAGTTGTTTTAGTAGGAAAAGAAGAAGTAATTCGAAGTAAAGTAAAAGAGTTCTATGGAAAAGAAATAGAACAGATATCAGATAGGCTAAAAATCAGAAATGCGACAGAAACGATTGAAATGGAAGATACACCAACACTAGCTATTAAACGCAAAAAAGATTCTTCTATGGTAGTTGGTTTTAAAATGTTAAAGCAAGAAGAAGGAGATGTATTTATTTCAGCAGGAAATTCAGGAGCTTTATTAACAGGAGCAACTTTACTTGTAGGAAGAATAAAAGGAATTGATAGACCAGCTTTAGCAGGTATATTACCTGCCTATAAGAGTCAATTGTTACTAATTGATGCAGGATCGAATACAAATTGTAAACCAATTAATTTATTGCAATTTGCACAAATGTCTAGTATTTATTTAAGAAACACCTATGGAATTGAACATCCAGCTATAGGACTATTAAATATAGGAACAGAAGAAACAAAAGGAAATGAATTAGTTCGAGAAAGTTATCATTTATTGAAAGAAAAAGCAAAAGAATTAAACATTAATTTTGTTGGAAATGTGGAAGGAAGAGATGCCTTTTCTGGTAAAATAGATGCTATTGTTGCAGATGGTTTTACAGGAAATGTATTTTTAAAAACAACAGAAGGATTAGGAAAATTCGTAAAGAAAACCTTAACAGAAAGTTTTACCAAAAATTTATTAGCAAAGATTTTTGCTATACCAGCTTTACCAGCAATAAAGAGATTCTCTAAGACAATGGATTATAAATCTTATGGAGGAGCATTATTCCTAGGTGTTAAAAAACCAGTAGTAAAAGCACATGGAAGTAGTGATGCATTGTTATTTGAATATACACTGATACAAGCGGAGAAATTTGTTGAAAATAAAGCAGTAGAGCAAATGATTGAAGAATTTGAAAAGTAGACCCAAAAAGAGGAAAAATAACATAGATTTGACTCATCCGTACAAAATAAAAATATTTCAAGAATATACTTGACAAAAAGAAAAACATATAATATAAATGAAATATAAATCAATCATTTGCAAACTTGAGAGGAGGTGAACTCTAAGGTATGAGTTCAGAAGAAGTATTAGAAAAAGTAAAAGGAATCATTGTTGAACAATTAGGAGTAGCAGACACTGCAGTAACAATGGAGGCATCATTTATTGATGACTTAGGAGCTGATTCATTAGATATTGTTGAATTAGTTATGGCATTAGAAGAAGAATTTGATATAGAAATTCCTGATAGCGATGCAGAAAAAGTCGTAACAGTAGGAGATGTAGTTGATTACATAAAAGAAAACGTAAAATAAGCAATGAAAAAAGAAGAAGAGCCAATAATATTTAATATTATTGGCTCAATTTGTTATTTACTAGTAAGATAAAAAATAAAAACGTGAAAATATCGTATCTTTATTTTTGATTAACCCTCAGCTACTTCCTATAACAGGATTAGAATAAGCACTGTTGTAATTGATTTGGGTAAGACTTAAAAAAACAAAACATATAATCTAGTAGGTTATTTTTTTTAATAGTTGTATTGGAAAACAAATTAAGAGTTTTTATATTAGTACCTTGAGAAGAAATTTCTAATTGTCCAATTTTATCAGCTTGATTTAGAGGTGCCTGGTGGTAAGATTGGAGCGATATAGTAGCTTCTATTCCTGGAATCAAATCTTTTTTTATTGGAATAATTGGAGTTTTTTCTATCCAATCATCTATTGTAATTTCTATGAAATTAGATTGACCTTTTTCAATCAAAAAGAAATTAGGATGATTATTTTGCCACTTAGTAATAGATTCAGAGATGAAATCTTTTATATTAAAATATTCAAATGTTTTAAAGGTATATTCAATCAGTTTTATACTATCTTTGGTTCTAAAGTTTTTAGTATCTGCACCTAGTACAACACAAATAATATCCATATTACCTCTTTTACAAGCTGTTACCAAACAACGATTAGCACCATTAGTAAAGCCTGTTTTGATACCATAAACACCATTTAGATTTCCAAGTAGTTCGTTTGTATTGGATAGTGTTTTGGGGTAGCCATTAATAGTAACAGTATAGTTCTTCGTGCCAACAATATTCAAAAAAGTAGAATTTTTTAGAGCATAATCTGAAAGAACTGCTAACTCGTAGGCTGTAGTATAATGCTCGGCAGAATCTAAACCATGAGGAGACTCGAAGTGTGTATTAGAAAGTCCTAAAGATTGAGCTTTTTCATTCATAAGATTAGAGAAATCCAGAACACTACCAGCAACACTTTCTGCTAAACAGACAGCAGCATCATTTCCAGAACATAACATTAATCCATATAGTAAATCACGAATGGTAATTTTATCACCAGTTTTCAACCCTAGGCGAGAGCCACCTGTACCAGCAGCCTTTTTAGAAGCTTGAACAGTTTTATCTAAAGAAGTATTTTCAAGAACAACAATAGCAGTCATAATTTTTGTAGTAGAAGCCATTTTCACTTTATTTTTCTCATTCTTTCCATAGAGAATTGTCTGACTTAATCGATCAATTACAACACAAGAGCGAGAATTCAAATCGATAGTTTTAGAAGAAGAATTACTAGAAGTTTCTTGTGTTAGAGTATCCTCTATTTCTGAAAAACTAGAAAAAGTTTCTTCTTCATTTAAGTCATCACCATAAGTTGGACAAGAAGTAAAAATAAACAAAAGAATTAAAAATGCAAAAAATACTTTGCCTATACAATTTTTTCGAAACATATTTTTATCACCTATAAAAATATATTGTTTTACCATATAAATTATGAATTTAAATGAAATAAATAAGAAATTACTACGGAGAACAATAAAACAAAATTAATTTACGTAAAATCTTGATTTTGATTTGAAAATGTAATATAATTGTAATGTAGGTCTTTATCAAATTTTACATCTTGAAAAACACATTTCCGTAAACAAAAAAGAGAAACAAATTTAGACTATAACACAAGAAAGAAAAAGACCTATTGAACAAAAACAAAAAAGAGAGTAAAATATTGATACAGAAGGAAATTATTATATAAAGGAGAGAAAGAAATGAACTTGAGAAAAACACTATTTCGTTTAACAATTCTTATCATATTTGTTGCATTTATATTATTACAAAATGCGGTATATGCTGAAACTATTGTGCAACCAAAAAGCAAATGGATGGGAATAACAGAATTAATGAGTGATAATCCTGCATTTGGTTATTCTATTAATTTACCAAATAATGAAGCAGGAATAAAAAGGGGAGCTAAAATATGGAATATTGTAGTTTACCCAAATGGAAATAATACAAGTACAGTTCAGAATAATGAAAATATTTATTGCTTAAAAGAAGGACAAGGGTTTACTTCTTCTTCAGGAGCAAGAATACAAGAATATACACAATCCTTTAACATGAAAACACAAAGAAATCAGATAAAAGAAGAAGCAACAGGAAACCAAACAATAGCCAGTCTAATGGAAAAAACTATCACAGAAAATGGAAAGACCATTAATTGCTATGATGCTGTTTTAGCCGTTCTTGATATGTTATATTTACCAAATCGAGATGATGAAGCATTGACAGAAAGAAACAAAATATATGATTTAATTGTTGATAAAGTAACAAAGGATGACGACTATATTGCCTATAGAGAATATGCCGATGCTATTATTGGGGCAGATGAAGAACATAAAATAACACCTTATGATATAAAAGCTGTGCAACAAGCTGCTTTATGGTATTTTACAAACTATGGAGAAGATACAGAAGGTGGAGACGTATATAATAAAACAGATGATAAAGGATGGATTTATTATACAACCAATAGTACAGACTATAACCATTTCTCAAACTATCGTGTCACAGGTGATAATGCACATAATACAGCAGGAGAAATAAGAGATGCACAAGCAGAATTATTATATAACTATATTATAAAAACAGCAAAGGAAAATGCATCGAAATATACAGAAAATATAAGTTCAGCTGAACCACCTGCTACAGTAGTGAAAGAAGATTTAATATATGTGCAAAAAGAGGATAAGTACATAATAGGACCAATTAAAATCATAGAAAACCAATCAACTAGCACACCATATACAATTGATTTAACTGTTAATAATGGAAAGGATGAAATAGAATATAATTTAGTAAATACAGATGGAAGTCCATTAAATAGCAACATAAAAGACTTAGTAGCAGAAGGAAAAGATGTTTATATAGCAATACCAACCAATGAAATAACAGATATGAATTCTTTATCAGTTGATATTGGTATTCATTATAATGATACTACTATGACATTATGGACTCAATCTGGATGGATGAACAAAGAACAACCACTTGTTGAAGTGGAAAAAGTAAAAAAATCACTAAAAGAACCATTAAAAATAACGCAGAAAGAAGAAAAACCATTTGACTTGGCTTTAAGAAAATACATAACAAAAATAAATGGAGAGGAATTAAAAGGAGACAAATCAAGAGTTCCAAATATAGAAGAAGCAACTTTAAATACAGGAACAACAGCAACCTATAAACATAAAAAGGATCCAGTAGCTATAGTAACAGGAGATAAAGTAACGTATCAATTAACGATATACAACGAAGGTGAAAAAGCAGGAAGAGCTACGAAAATAATAGACCAATTACCAACAGGACTAAGATTTAGTCAAGTAATTAGTGGCAATTTCGAATTAGGTAATTATGCAGAAGACACTAATACATTAAATTTAGTAAGAAAAGCTAATAATACAACAAATCTTCCAGCCTACACGAGTGGAAATTTAGGTAAAAATAGTGAAACAATTGAAATTGAATGTGAAGTAATTGCCATAGCCGATAAAAAAGAAAGCAAAGTTTTAACAAATGTTGCATGGATAGCAGAAGCATGGAATGAAGAAGGGCAGGTTACTACTACCAATAAAGATAGAGATTCAGAACCATCTACTTATCCAAATGTTAATAAAGACAATATGGCAGATTACATAGGAAACAATAATAAAACAGATTTAACTGATTCAAACTATTATTATAAAGGACAGCAAGATGATGATGACTTTGAAAAATTAGTATTATTACCAGAAGCATTTGACCTAAAGTTAATCAAACGCATTACAGCTATCAATCAACAAAATGTACCAGAAAGAATAAAAAGTATAGATGCAAGCAAATTAAATACCTTAGATTCGAATGGAAATAGGAAAACAACAGCAGATTATGATTTAAATAAAGAACCGCTTACCGTAAAAAAAGGAGACATTGTTACCTATACCTTTAGAATTTATAATGAAGGAACTATAAATGGTTATGCACAAGAAATCACAGAAGACATACCAAAAGGATTGCAATTCTTATGGTCTGAAAAAGAAGGTGAAGAATTAAAAGCAGATACAACCTTATCAGATGAAGAAAAAGAAGCAATTGAATTTAACCAAAAATATTTATGGGGAAAATTTGTATATGATGATGCCAAAGAAAACATCATTCAAATTTCTTCTGATTACTTATCAAAAGAAAATGAAGCAACCATTGGCGGAAATTTAATAGAAGCATTTGGCAGAAACGATGGAACGAAAACAGAAGCAAATCTTCATTATAAAGAATTAGCAGTAAAATTAAAAGTTGTTTCTGAAAATATGTCAGGAACCAAAATTAGGAATGAAGCAGCTATCACACAAGACTGTGATGAAAATGGAAATCCAGTAGATGACAGAGATTCAGAACCAGAAAACTGGATTGGAAAAGATGACCATAATAATTATCAAGACGACGAAGATTTCGATAATATTATTTTACAATCATTTGATTTGGCACTAAGAAAATTCATAATAGCAGTAAGCCATGATGATAAAATTGAAAAGAGTGAAGAATTAAGGAATGCAGATAGTTCTTATACAAGAGCACCAAAGGTAGATACTTCTAAATTAAATACTTTAGACGAAAATGGAAAGTTAATTACAACAGCTATCTATAACCACACAAAAGAGCCAGTAGAAGTAAGCAAAAATGACTATGTAGTATATATGTTAAGAGTTTATAACGAAGGCGAAATAGATGGATATGCAGCAGAAATTAAAGACCATTTACCATCTTACCTAGAATTTGTAAAAGGAGAATATAATACACAATATGGATGGCAAGTATCAGAAGACGGAAAGACAGTAACAACCAGATACTTAGAGAATGCTTTGATTCACAAAGCAAAAGTAGAGGAAAGTGGAAACATACAATTATCTTACAAAGAAGTTCCAATTATGTGTAGAGTAAAAGATACAGCAAAAGCAGGAGAAAAAATAACCAATATAGCACATATTACAAAATATCTAGATGACAAAAAACAACCAGTAGTAGATAGAGATTCTGTGGAAAACAATGTACAATTACCAGACAGCCAAAACTTGCCAGGATATAAAGAGAATGAAACAGGAAGTTATGTACCAGGGCAAGAAGATGATGATGACTTTGAAAAAGTAATAATAAAAAGATTTGATTTAGCTTTAAGAAAATTCATTACAAAAATTGGAGACAAAGAAGTAACAACAAGAATACCAGAAATTAAATATGAAAATGGAAAAATAAGTTATGAGCATAGCAAAGAACCACTTATGGTAGTAACCAATAATATAGTAACTTATACCATTCGAGTATTTAATGAAGGGGAAGTAGCAGGCTATGCAACAGAAATAACAGATGATATACCAGCAGGATTGGAATTCCTACCAGATAATGAATTAAATAAAACCATGAGATGGAAGATGATAGATAAAGAAGGAAAAGAAACAACAGATGTAACAAAAGCAGTAAAAATAACCACAGATTATCTAGCAAAAGAACAAGAAAAACAAGAAAAAGCAAATTTATTAAAAGCATTTAATCCAGATGCTCAAATCAGTGATACCAATCCTGACCATAAAGAGGTTCAAGTTGCATTTAGAGTAACAGAACCAAACTCATCAGACAAAATAATTATAAATTCAGCACAAATTTCAGAAGACAGTGATGAAAATGGAAATCCAATTGATGATGACGATTCTATTCCAAATGAATGGAATGAAGGAGAAGATGACCAAGATAGAGAATATATTAAATTAGTAGAATTCGATTTAGCTTTAAGAAAATGGGTAACACAAGCAATTGTCATAGAAAATGGGAAACAAACGGTTACACAAACAGGGCATGACCCTTGGGATGACCCAGAAGCAGTAGTAAAAGTAGAATTACATAGAAAGAAATTAAACCAAGTAACAGTAAAATTCAGATATTCGATTAGAGTTATTAATCAAGGTGACATAGCAGGATATGCAAAAGAGGTTACTGACTATGTACCACAAGGTCTAAAGTTTGTAGCAGAAGATAACCCAGGATGGACAGATGAAGGAAACAATGTAATATCTACAAGATTACTAGAAAATAAACTGTTACAACCAGGAGAATATGCTGATGTAGAAGTTTTACTTACTTGGGTAAACAGTGAGAACAACATGGGGGTTATGAATAATACAGCAGAAATATC
>CAPBNZ010000006.1:40762-49551 GCA_948585895.1 uncultured Clostridia bacterium
GAAGATTATAATGAATATGGTGTACCAGATAAAGACTCAACACCAGATAACCAAAAGCCAGGAGAAGACGATATAGATGATGCACCAGTTATGTTATCTATTGGTACAGGTCAAATAAGAATATACTTTACTTTAGGATTTATTGTGCTAGTAACAATTGCAGGAGGAGTTATTTTAATCAAGAAATTTGTCTTATAATAAATAAGAAAATGGCTAAAATTGTCAAGGGGAATTAACCTTTTGGCAATTTTATTCATTGTATGTTGTAACCATCAAATTTCAATAATAGTTGGTTGCTCGAATCGCACTTGCTAATAATCATTTGGTTAGCTTACATGGTGTTGCAAAATAAATAGTAGTATAGTAAAATAATAGAGTAGGCAAATAACAAAAAAAGAGGTAAGATAAAATGAAACAAGATACAATAGAATTATCAAAACAAGTTGAGCAAGAAATAAAGCCATTATTAGAAAAAGTTGATAAAATATGTGAAGAAAATAGTCAAAAAGTTTTAAGAGCATTTCAAGAATGCAAATTGCAAGAAGCACACTTAAATTCTTCAACTGGATATGGAATAGATGAAATTGGTAGAAACAAAATAGAAGAAATATATAGTCATATATTTAAAGCAGAAGATGCTCTTGTAAGAAGCCAATTAATATCAGGAACCCATGCTTTAGCAGTAACCTTATCTGCTTTATTAAGACCAGAAGACACGATGCTAAGTATTACAGGAGAACCATATGATACACTTCAAACAGTAATTGGAATAGGCAAAGAAAAAAGTAAAAGTTCATTAAAAGAATTTAACATTCATTATGAGCAAATTGATTTAATAGAAAACGAATTTAACACCTCAAAAATTCAAGAAAGGTTAAAAAAGCAAGATATCAAACTTGTTGAAATCCAAAGGTCGAGAGGGTATTCTACCAGAAAAAGTTTAACCATAGAAAAAATAGAAAAGGTAATACAAGCAATTAGAGAAGTAAATAAAAAAGTTATTATTATGGTTGATAATTGTTATGGAGAATTTGTTCAAGATAAAGAACCAATTGAAATAGGAGCTGATATTGCTGTAGGGTCATTAATGAAAAATTTAGGAGCAGGAATTGCAACTTCAGGTGCCTATATTGTAGGAAATAAGGATTTAATTGAATTATGTGCAGAAAGATTAACATCACCAGGAATTGGAAAAGAAATAGGTCCTTCTTTGAACCAAAATAGTTTATTTATAAAAGGTTTATTTTTTGCACCTAGTGTAGTAGCAAGTAGTGTAAAAACAGCTATTTTTGCCAGCCGAATGTTACAAAAGTTAGGATATCAAGTAGACCCACAATATGATGAGATAAGAGCAGATATTGTACAAACCATTCATTTAGCAACAGAAGAAAATCTGGTAAAATTTTGCCAAGGAATACAAATGGGATCACCAATTGATTCAGATGTTATCCCATATCCTGGAGATATGGGGGGATATAATGACAAAGTTATTATGGCAGCAGGAACCTTTACACAAGGTTCCACGATAGAACTTAGTTGTGATGGTCCCATTCGAGAACCCTATATTGCTTATATGCAAGGAGGACTTACCTATGAATATGGCAAATTGGGTATATTAAAAGCAATTGAACATATGCAAAATTAAAAAGGAAGAAAATAAGATAATAACCAAAAAGAAGGAAAATAAATAAATGAAAGTAATTGTAATTGGTGGAGGACCAAGTCGGAATGATGGCAGCCATAACGGCAAAACAAAATGGAAATCAAGTAATTTTGTTAGAGAAGATGAAATCATTAGGCAGAAAATTATTAATAACTGGTAAAGGAAGATGTAATATTACATCTTCTTTAGATATGGAAGAATTTATTAAAAATACGCCTGGTAATGGAAAGTTTCTATATAGTTGCTATCAAAATTATACGAATCAAGATATCATTCAATTTTTAGAAGAACAAGGACTAAAGGTAAAAGAAGAAAGAGGAAACAGAATATTTCCGATAACAGACAAATCACAAGACGTTTTGCATTGTTTTACTAAAAAATTAAAAGAGTTAGAAGTAGAAATTAAATATAATACGAAAGTTACTCAAATCTTATTTGAGCAACAAGAAGGTACAAAAAGGGTAACAGGAGTAAAAACAAATCAAGGCAAATTAGAAGCAGATAAAGTTATTTTAGCAACAGGAGGAAAAAGTTATCCATTAACAGGTTCTACAGGAGATGGCTATTTTTTAGCAGAACAATTGGGACATACAATTATACCAATAAAACCATCCTTAGTTCCATTAGAAAGTTATGAAAAAGATATAGCTAGGCAGTTGCAGGGATTAAGCTTAAGAAATGTAGGAATAAAATTAGTAGATGAAGAATCCAAAAAGGAAATCTATAAAGATTTTGGGGAAATGCTATTTACTCATTTTGGTGTTTCTGGACCTACAATTTTAAGTGCTTCATCACATTTAGTCAGATATAAACAAATACACCAAAAACTAAGCCATTCATCCATCTACTTATCCATTGATTTAAAACCAGCTCTGTCAGAAGAAAAGTTAGAGGAAAGAATAGTAAGAGATTTTGAAACAATAAAAAATAAGCAGTTTAAAAATGGATTAGACAAACTATTACCACAAAAGATGATACCAATTATCATACAAAAAAGTAATATCCAACCAAATAAACCAATCAATGAAATCACAAAAATGGAAAGGAAAGCACTAGTAAAATTACTAAAAAGTTTTACTATCAAGATAAAAGGATTCAGACCAATAGAAGAAGCAATTATTACAAGTGGAGGAATTTCCATTAAAGAAATAAATCCTAAAACAATGGAATCTAAAAAGGTAGAGGGGTTATATTTGGCAGGAGAAATAATAGATGTAGATAGCTATACAGGTGGGTTTAACCTGCAGATTGCTTATTCTACAGGTTATATGGCAGGCAATGCCGTCAACATAAATTAAGAGGTAATATTTTTATACATCTCTTACCACTTAATTTTAGTTCACAGTATTGATATAGCAAGAAGGAAGAAAGGGAGATGTTAAAATAGAATGAAGTTTATGACCATAAAGAAAGAGGTAGAAACCGAAATAATTGAAAAGAAGTCAAAATTTATAGCCAATTTATTTCCTGTACAAAGTATACAACAAGCAGAGGAACGAATTGGAAAAATACGAAAAAAATACCATAATGCAAGGCACAATTGTATGGCTTATCGAATGATAGAAGATAACCAGATAGTAGAAAAGTCAAGTGATGATGGAGAACCCTCTGGAACAGCAGGATTACCTATGTTAACGATTCTTCAAAAAAATAACTTAGCTAATATAGGAATAGTTGTTACTCGATACTTTGGTGGTATTTTATTAGGAACGGGAGGGCTTGTTCGAGCTTATTCTGATAGTTTATTACAAGCAATAGAAAAAAGTGAAGTCGAAGAAAAATGTCCAGGAATAGAAATGCTTATTGATTTAGAATATAGCGAGTTTGAACATTTTAAATATTATTGTAAAAACAATCATATTTTTATAACAAATGTAGAATATAGTGAATTTATTGCTTGTAGGATTGAGTTAGAAGATGATAAAAAAGAAAAATTATTGATAGATTTTGAGACTAAGAACATTATTTTAAAAGATGTAAAAGAAATAAGTAAAAAATATGTCACGAAAAGTATATGAAAAAGGTTATTTTATAAAAAATTGGAAAAAATTTCCAAAAAAGTATTGCTTTTCCTCGAATAAATAACTATAATAGTGAATGTAAAAAAATTACATTTTTAAATTTTAGGAGGGAAAAAATGAAGGAAAAACTTAGTGTTTTAATTGCTGATGATAATCAGGATTTTAGCCATACACTATCTTCTTACATTAACAACCAAGAAGATATGGAAGTAATTGCTGTTGCAAAGGATGGAAATGAAGCAGTTGATATGATATCAAACACCATGCCAGATGTTGTACTATTAGACGTAATTATGCCACATTTAGACGGATTAGGAGTATTAGAAAAAGTAAATATGATAAAAATAGATAAAAAACCAATTTGCATTATGCTATCAGCTGTAGGACAAGACAAAATAACACAAAAAGCAATTGTAGCAGGTGCAGATTATTACATAGTTAAACCATTTGATATTGAAGTATTAATAAAAAGAATTAGAGAAATTAAATTCTTTAAACCAAATCAAACAGCAAATAATTTTATAGTTAGAGAGCCAAAGCAAAAGTATATTGAATTACCAGAAAGAGAAGGAAAAAAAGAAGAGAATTTAGAAGCGTTAGTAACCAATATAATTCATGAAGTAGGAGTACCAGCACATATTAAAGGTTATCAATATTTAAGAGAAGCCATTATGATGGTAGTAAATGATATAGATGTAATTAATCAAATTACCAAAAGCTTGTATCCTAAAATTGCCTTTAAGTTTAATACAACACCATCACGTGTTGAACGTGCAATCCGTCATGCAATAGAAGTTGCTTGGGGAAGAGGACAACAAGAGGCAGTGGAAAATATCTTTGGATATACCATTTCAGCTGCAAAAGGAAAACCTACGAATAGTGAATTTATAGCAATGATAGCTGATAAATTAAGACTTGAATTAAAGAGTGCATAGAAAAATACATAAAAAAAACACATGTATGTAAAAATGTATTTTTACCAATAGAATATCAGAAGAAAACGGGAGAATCCTATAATAGGATTTTCCCGTTTCTGAAATAACATAAGAGCTTAGTAAAAATGCTTTTGTAGCATTTTTAGGAAAACTTCAGCATCCTGAATCGCATTTCCTAACACTTTCAATTGTTCCACAGCTTCTTCTGATGAAAGAATCATATTACTTTCATCAATGAGACCCAAATCAAGGGTCTTTTTAAGCTTAATACCAATTGTGAAAGAAGAATAGTCGAATTTTTTAAATTCGTGATTCTTCCAGTCAGTGGGTAATTTTACATCGAAGTCAAAGTCAGCATCTTCGTATCCTTCGAACTTCTTTGTTCTCATGACATGAATCATGTCATGAGAAATTTCCAGAGCTACATATTGAGCATCCATTAGATGGCTCATGTAGGATGAGTCTTTGGAAAAAGATCCATCTCGTAGTTCCTTGGCATGCTGATACATATGCCGTAAAAAATGGTCAGCTTGCTCTAGTGTCATTCTATTCATAAAAAGTACCTCCTGGGTAGTATTTGTATAAATCTATTATAACACATTTACATAAATACTACAAGAGGCAGACTAATTCAACAATATTGTTATTATAATATGAATTGCAATCTATTTTTTGTTACTCTGTATGCTCTATGAGCTAATTTTCTTAGCATATACCTTTTAATAATAATATTGATAGGAGCTTCCCTATAATCAGAAGGATTAGAAAAATAAAAATAAAAAGGTTTTGTTTCAGTCAATTGCGTTCTACCATATTTTTTGGAGTCTCTTAACTCTTTTGCTTTATTTAGAATTCTTTCTTCATCCCAACCATTAGAAGCTAAATAACTTTTAATATTATTTCTTTTAATTAGGTAACAATCAGCACTTTCAAAATCATCGCATTTAATATTTCGAAGAATTTCCTTTATTTTAGATAGTTGTTTCGAAGAATCCGTTAACTGAATCATTTCGTGATAAGATGTTTTTTCAGGCCAAATGAGCATATAAGTATTTGTTTTTAAATCGTCATTATATAACCAACCTAAATGAAGATTATCATCTCTTCCAATAAAATCAATTTCAAAAGCAAATGTCTTTCTGCAAACATCGATATAGTGAAGTTGTGCTTTTTCGTCAATTATTACAGGATGGTTATTCTCATATTCAATCATAACATCAATTCCTTGAATTTGTTGGGTTTTATCTGTAATTCTTTTAATTTTTTTACACTTTGATTTAAGTCTATCATATAAATAAGTATCTAAAAATTTTGTCAATTCTTTTTCTGCTGCCATATCTTCTTCTTTTGTTGTCTTATCAATATTGGGTATCATAGTATCACTTCCTAAATTTATAGTAATTAAATTCATTATATCACATCTTCCAAAATATGACAAAATATGGTATAGTATAAAAAAACAGCCTAAAGGAGAAAATATGAATGCATCGAAAAAAGAAAGTATAGCAATAACAGCAATTGTAAACGAAGTAAATTTATTTGATAATTTAGAAGAAGAGTTAAAAAAGAGAGACAAGATTCCAGTATGGGATGGTGACTTATATCTCTATAAAAAAGACAGTACAAAGAAGAAAGATATAGTAGGCAGGATTCCTGTACAAGTAAAAGGAAAAGATGGCAAAGAAAAGAATTGTAAGGAAAAAAAGAATGCCTATTATGATGTAGAAATCGTAGATATAGAAAATTATAAAAAAGATAAAAAAGGTACAATATTTTTTATAGTAGAAGTATTTCCAGATAGAAGTACAAAAATATATTATAAAATTTTTGATTTAGAAACGATTGACACTATATTAGCGGTAACACAAAAAGGAAAAAAGACGAAAAGAATCGAATTTGAAGAATTAGAAAAGAATCAATTGGTATCAATTTGTATTGAATTCATGGAAAAGCTAAAAATCTATCAAACTATCACACCAATACAAGACATTGTAGTATATGACAAGAAAGCAGTTTGCTATGACTATAATACAAAATATGAATTAGAAGAAATGAAAGAGGCAAACGAGGTTTTTTATGAAACAAACGCCTATCGAGAAGCAAAAGAAAAATTAGAAAACCAAAACATTATTATTTTACATGGAGAGCCATGGGTAGGAAAAACAAGTACAGCTAGAAAATTAGTAATGGATTATATTAAGCAGGGATACTTATTTTTATATGGGAATGTAGATGACTTAGTAGAAATAAAACATAAAGTAGCAACAGACAGAAAAATAATATGTTTATTAGATGATTTTCTTGGCTCTAATGTACAATACTTAGAAAAAAATGTAGCAGAAAGTACCTTAGATAAAATTCTTACTATTTTTAAAAATAGTAAGGACAAAAAGCTAATCATGACAACAAGGACATACATATACAATAATAGCAAACAGCTATTTTATAAATTTTATCATGCAACTGAAGTAAAAGATGAATACTTAATTGATATAACAAACTATAATTATTTAGAAAAAGGAAATATCCTATATAATCATCTAAAAAAGAATAATCTTTTAGGAACAGATAAATATATACAAATAATTGAAGATAAGTTTTATGAAGTTATTATTAATCATGAAAATTTTAATCCAGGTGTCATTAACTTAATATGTGAAAAAATGAGAGATAAACCAATTAAAGATGTAAAAGATTATATAGAAAAAGCATTAAAAAATCCAGAAACACTTTGGGAAGAAGAATATCAGAAATTAACAGTTTATGAAAAAATAATTTTAACAACCATTGTTCTATTTGGCGTAAAAGTTCCAATTGATTATGTGGAAGAGCAATTTATGCAATTCATAAAAAATGAGAAAATCGAATTATTAGATAAGGAGCTATTTGAAAAGTCATTAGATAGACTAACCATTTCTTTTATTAAAGTAACATTTAACAAATATCAAATCAAGCAGCTTCAAGTAACAAAACATAGCATAGCTGATTATATTATTACAAAGATTAGAAAAAAGCATATCAATCTTGAACCTTACATTAAAAGTACAAAATACGTGGAATTACTACATTATATTGATATTATGATAGAACAAGATGGCGTAATAAAAGAACAGTTAGCAAAAAAGGTAGAAAATGATTTTAATAAAATGAAAAGTTTTTTTTATGATAAAGATAGTATTTTGTACCATATATTAAAAAAGAAATTAAATCCAAAGCGACAAAAAATATTAAAAAAATATATATTGCAATTCTTTATGGACAATAATATAAGTTTTATATTAGATATTCTAGAAAATCCAGACGATGTTTTTTATGATTTTACAATACAACAATTTAAAAGTTTTATTATAGATAAAAACGAAGAGGAATTTTTATTTGAACTTAGGTATGTATCAGAATGTGAAAGCTATTTTAGAACTTGCTTAAAAATAGTAAATTATCAAAAAAATAGTGAATATATGTTAGCAAATTTTTATGAAATTGTAGAAATATTAGTAGGAATTGTTTCAGAAGATATAGAAGACACAATTAGAGATACAATGATGGAATATGTTGCTGAAGACATCATAAAAGGAAAGACACAAAAAGAAATAATAGAAAATTTTATTTATGGTGTTATTGATGATGAAATTCCTTCTTTACAAAAGTTATATAGTAAAAAAATGTATCGAGAAATCATTCATATATTGTATGAAACATGTGATATTTACATTGATGAGGAAATGTTAAGAAATGCAATTATGCAAATAAAACAACAACCAGAAAATAGAAAAACATATCATAAAATGAATAACAAAAGGGAAAATTTAGAACACAGAAAAACCATAAAAGAAAAATTTGAAGAAGGATTTTTTTATGATAACCAAACCCAAGAAGATGAAATGCAAATGCTTGCAGATTATGAAGAAGATTTGCCGATAGAAGTCTATAAAAAGTGGTGGTTAAAAAGCTTTATAGGTGATGATGATTATAAACATTATATAAGTTTAAAACATTATTGCGAATTTATCCACACAGAAAAAAACACAGATGATTCCTTAAAAGGATTGGCTAAAAATTTTCTTAAATATTATTTATATCAAAAAAATAATATTTCTAAAGAGGCAGAAAAACTTTTAAGAAAAATAGCATATCAAACTTTAAAAAAAGGTACGTTTTATATACCTGAAA
>CAPBNZ010000007.1:0-14123 GCA_948585895.1 uncultured Clostridia bacterium
ATTCTTCCTGAATGGTTTCATAATTTTCTAAAGTCTCCTCGTTTTTAAGTAATAATTTGATTCCTTCATAATAATAATTTTTATCTTTCTCTTTTTTCGCTTTTTCCATTTTTTCTTTATATTTTGTAATTTGCTCAAATCTTTTTAATTCGTTTTCTAAATCTTCTACATAACTTTGAGTGCAATAAATCTCATATTCAATATCATCGATAACAACTTTAAACAATGCTTTTACAATAAGTGGATTATTTTTTCCAAGGCGAGAAGTTTCTTTGTTAGTATCATTTGGATTTGGTTGAGCATTTTCAATTAAAATTTTTAGTGTATCAGAAATACCAATATGTGATTTATATTGCCTTTTACTAACAATGGCATCGTATTCATCGGCTACACGAATAATTTGTCCTTCATAAGGAATCTCTTTTTTTGTCAATCCTTGTGGATAACCACTTCCATTTAAGGCCTCATGGTGATATAAAGCACCAGCAGAGTAAGGTCTTAATTGTGAATCTTTCATACATAAAGTATAACCTAAAGAAGTATGTGTTTTCATAGTTTGATATTCTTCTTCTGTCAATTTTCCTGGTTTTTGCAAGACACTAGGTGGAATAAATTGTTTACCAATATCATGTAAATACGCACAGATAGTACAATATTGAGTAAAACCTTTATTGCAATGTAAATATTCACAAAGTCTACAAGTTAGACTAGCAACATTTTCGCAGTGTTTTCTTGTAAATACATCTAATTGGTCAAGCATATTTAATTGATATCGCATACTTTCATTTAAATTATAAGACTTTAAGTTTGTTTTATCATAAAAATCAAATTCATAACTCATATTTTGTTCTCCTTTGTATGTTCTTAAATTTATGATAGCATGAAAGCAAAAAAACTGCAATATTTCTAAAAGAAAATCATTGAAAAATAGCTGGATTTATGGTAAGATAAGGAAAGTAAAAGTGAACGGAGGAAACAATATGTATAGAACAAAAACATGTGGAGAATTAAAAATAAACAATGTAGGAGAAAAAATAGAACTTGCAGGATGGACACAAAAAATTAGAAATTTAGGTGGTATGATTTTTATTGACTTAAGAGATGAATTTGGAATCACGCAAATTGTAATTAGTGACAAAGATTTACAAGAACAAGTCAAAGAATTAAGCACAGAAAGTTGTATCCACATTTCACGGAAAAGTTGTGGAAAGAACAAGCAAAAATGATAAAATTTCAACAGGAGAGATAGAAGTAGTAGCAGATAAAATAGAAATATTAGGAAAATGTAAAAAGGTACTTCCATTTGAAATCAATAGCAATCAAGAAGTAAGGGAAGATTTAAGATTAGAATATCGATTTTTAGATTTAAGAAATGAAACTTTGCATAACAACATACTATTACGTTCTAAAATATTGAAAACACTAAGAGATAAAATGGATGAATTAGGATTTACAGAAATTCAAACACCTATTTTAGCTAATTCTTCTCCAGAGGGAGCAAGAGACTATTTAGTACCAAGTAGAATCAATCCAGGAGAATTTTATGCGTTACCTCAAGCACCACAACAATTTAAACAATTATTAATGATAGCAGGATTTAATAAATATTATCAAATTGCACCTTGTTTTCGAGACGAAGATCCAAGAGCAGATAGAGCACCAGGAGAGTTTTATCAATTAGACTTTGAAATGAGCTTTGCTACCCAAGAAGATGTTTTTAAAATCATAGAAGAGGTAATACCACATACTTTTAAAAAATTTACAAATTGGAATGTAGAGGAAGGGCCATTTGTCAGAATTTCTTATCGAGAGGCAATGGAGAAATATGGGATTGACAAACCAGACTTAAGAAACCCATTAATCATTCAAGATGTAACAAAAGTATTTGAAAATTCTGACTTTAATGCCTTCAAAGGAAAAACAGTAAAAGCAATTGTAGTACCAAACGCAGCTACACAAGGTAGAAAGTTTTTTGATAAGATGGGAGAATTTGCTATTAGTGACGAAGTAGGAGCAAAAGGATTAGCATGGACAAAATGGGAGGAAACAGGAGAAGTAACAGGAGGAATTGCTAAATTTATAACAGCAGAAATGAAACAAAAATTAGAAACAGAATATCAGGTAAAGAATAATTCGGCAATCTTTTTTATTTCAGATGAATTAGAAAAAGCACAAAAAATAGCAGGGTTAGTAAGAATAGAGCTAGGAAAGAAATTGAACTTAATTGAAAAAGGAGTCTATAAATTCTGTTTTATAGTAGACTTTCCAATGTATGAATTATCGGATGAAGGAACAATCGATTTTAGTCACAATCCATTTTCTATGCCACAAGGTGGATTAGAAGCTTTAGAAACAAAAAATCCATTAGAAATACTTGCATATCAATATGACTTAGTATGTAATGGATATGAAATGGCATCAGGAGCAGTAAGAAATCATAATCCAGAAACCATGGTGAAAGCATTTGAGATAGCAGGATACTCAGAAGAGGACGTAAAAAATAGATTTGGAGCATTGTACAATGCCTTCCAATATGGAACGCCTCCACATGCAGGAGCAGCACCAGGAGTAGATAGAATGGTTATGCTAATAGCAGACTCACAAAACATAAGAGAAATCATAGCATTCCCAAAAAATAAAAAAGCAAGAGATTTGTTAATGCATGCACCATCAGTTGTATCGGAACAACAACTAAAAGATGTACATATCGAATTGAAACAAAAGGGACAGGTCTAAACTGTTTCACAAATGAATGGATAAAGATTCAAAAATCAATTAATAAGAGAGAAGAGAAAATATGGAACAAAAAGGACTGTCCCTTTTGTTTCATTAGAAAGGAAGAAATCGTGGAATATAGATTTATACCAAGTAATAGAGTATGCTCACAGGAAATGATAATTGAACTAGAGGGAAATATCATAAAAAAAGTAACCATAGTCGGAGGATGTGCTGGAAATACGGTAGGAGTTTCTAATTTGATTCAGGGAATGAAAATCGATGAAGCAATTGAAAGATTAAAAGGAATTCCATGTGGTTTTAGAGGAACATCTTGTCCTGACCAACTTGCTTTGGCATTGGAAGAGGCAAAGAGTAAACTGATGGGTGAAAAATAATATGAAAAGGTATGTAATAGAAATAACTGTATTCTTGTGTGGAGCATTAGGGATGATTTTAGAATTAGTTGCGGCAAGAGTGTTATCGCCCTATGTGGGAAGTTCTAATTTAATATGGACTACAATTATTGGTGTTATGCTAACTAGTATGAGTATAGGATATTGGATAGGAGGAAAATTAGCAGATAAAGATTCGAATAGGAATAGATTATCTAGTTTAATTTTGTTAGGAGCAATTTTCACAAGTTTGATACCAATAGGAGAAGTTTTATTAGTAAAGAATTTTGTAGCAATTTCGCAAAATTTGGCAATCGTAGCATTTGCATCAGCAGCAATTGTATTTGGCGTACCAAGTTTTGTATTAGCAACTGTATCACCATATGCTGTAAAATTAAAAGATAAGCAATTAGAAAAAGAAAACATTGGGGGAATATCTGGAAAGATTTCTTCTTTATCAACAATAGGAAGCATTTTTGGAACTTTTATAGCAGGGTTTGTCTTAATCCCAATGTTTGGTATAAGGAGTATTATCTTAGGAATTACTTTCCTGTTATTAATGTTATCTTTAATTTTATATGAACATAAAACAAAGAAATATTATACAATGATGTTCGTTTTAGTAGTAAGTCTCGTTATGTTTAATGTATTAGGAAAAATATTATTTATAAAAAATAATCCAGATATTATACAAGATGTAGATTCTGAATATAGTAGAATATGGGTAAAAAAAGTAGAAGGGAAAGATATTTCTTATAAAACTTTACAAGTAGAAACTGGTTTAGAATCTTATATCAATGAACAAACAAAACAAATGGGTTCAAAATACTTATATTACTATGATTTATTTGACTATTTTCAAAAAGATGCAAAGCATACTCTTTTAATTGGAGGAGCAGCTTATACATATCCAACACACTATTTAGAAAAATATGAAGATAAAACAATGGATGTTTCAGAAATTGATTCCAAAATGACCAAACTTGCTATAGAACAATTTAATTTAGACATAACCAATCCAAGACTCAAAGTATATCATCAAGATGGAAGAAGCTTTTTAAATTATACCAAAAATAAGTATGATTGCATTTTAATCGATGCTTTCAAAGGTGTTAATGCACCATTTGAATTAACAACCTATGAAGCAATGCAAAATGCTAAAAAATTATTAAACAAAAATGGAATTGTAATAACAAATATTATATCTGCTATAGAAGGAAGAGAATCAGATTTTATTCAATATGAGTATGCCACATATCAATCTGTATTTGATGAAGTAAAGCTGTATCAAGTAGCATCTAATCATGAAGATACGCAAAAACAGAATTTAATACTAGTAGGCATAAAAGGGGAAAATAATATAAATTATGAAAAACAGGAAGAATATAAGCAATTGTTAGAAACAGAAATAAAAGAATTTTCATCTAATAAAAAAATAGTGACAGATTATTATGCACCAATTGGAAATTGATGTAAGATAAGAAGAAAAGAGGTAGGTACTGTTATTGAGTTCAAGAGAGTAGATGATTTTGTCTCTTGTGTAGTATTGTAAAATAATAGATTACTATCTTGCTTTAAGCTCACAGCCATATTGTGCGATAAGGAAGGAATAAGATAAAAATGAAGAAGAGAGTTTTATTAGGAATGAGTGGAGGTGTTGATAGTTCAGCATCAGCTATCTTATTACAAGAACAAGGATATGAAGTAATTGGGTGTACAATGAGGTTGTGGGAGCTAGGTGATATAGAAGAAAGTTCATGCAGTGGAAATCAGGCCGTATATGATGCTAAGGCTGTTTGCGACCAATTAGGGATTCCACATTATACCATAAATTGTAAAAAGGAATTTAAGTGCAAAGTAGTAGATAACTTTATAGAAGAATATAAAGAAGCAAGAACACCAAATCCATGTATTGAATGTAATAAATATATGAAATTTGGAGCATTCTATGAAAAGGCAAAAGAATTAAAATGTAATTATATAGCAACAGGGCATTATGCTAGTATTGAATTTTCACAAAAATATCAACAATATGTCTTAAAAAAGTCAAAAGAAGAAAAAAAAGATCAAACCTATTTTTTATATACTATTCCAAAAGAAGAATTAGAATATATTATTTTTCCTTTGCAAAATTATAATGATAAAGAAAATATTAGAAGCATAGCAGAAAAAAATAAATTATCAGTAGCACAAAAGAAAGAGAGCCAAGAAATTTGTTTTATTCCAAATGATAATTATCAAGAGTTTTTAATAAAATATGGAAATTACAGCAAGAAAAAAGGTAATATTACATTAAGAAACGGAAAAGTAATAGGACAACATCAAGGAATCATAAACTATACAATAGGACAGAGGAAAGGATTAGGAATATCTTATCAAGAACCATTATATGTATTGGCACTAGAAAAGAAAAGAAATGAAGTAATTGTAGGTACGCAAAAGGAATTATATAGTAAAGAATTATATGCTGAAGAAGTTAATTGGATGGTATGGGATAAATTAGAAAAACCGATTAAGTGTAAAGCAAAAATTCGCTATCGAGCCAAAGAAGCAGAAGCAGTAGTATTTCCTTTAGAAAGAAATGGAATTAAAGTAGTATTTGACATAGAACAAAGAGCAATTACGCCTGGACAGTCTGTTGTTTTTTATGATGAAGAGGGAGTTGTTTTAGGTGGAGGAAAAATAAAAGAAAAAAGATAGCTTGTAGGTTGCTTATTTATATTTACTTATATAATATTACAAAATAATAGAGGAAGGATATCTTAAGTTCACAGCATAATTGGAATCATTTCACTAAGATACTTAAATTTTTGAAAAAACCTTGTATAATAAACTTAATTATGATATAAATAAACTATAAAAATAAAGCTATAGTTAGAAAGGCGGAATTTTTGTGGAGGAAGAAATTAGAAAAGATGTCAAAACAATACTAATTGTTGATGACGAACAACCAATTGTAGATATATTGGTATATAATCTAAAAAAGGAAGGCTATCATACAATAGAGGCATCAGATGGAATGACAGCCATTAATATGGCATTAGAAAAAAAGCCAGATTTAATTTTATTAGATATTATGCTTCCAAAATTAGATGGGTTATCTGTATGTAAAAGGATAAAAAATTCGTTAAATGTTCCTATTCTTATGTTAACAGCAAAAGATGGAGAAATTGATAAAATTTTAGGACTAGAATTAGGAGCAGATGATTATATAACAAAACCTTTTAGTGTAAGAGAATTGGTAGCAAGAGTGAAAGCCAATTTAAGAAAGGTAGAAGCGGTTTCAACCAATCGAGTAATAGAAACAGCTATTGAAGACAAGAAAAAAGAAAGTAAAATAATAGTTGGAGATTTAGAACTAGACTTAGACAAATTTGAGGTTAAAGTTAGAGGAGAAATTATAGATTTAACATTAAGAGAGTTTGAAGTATTAAAATTTTTAGCTTCTCAACCAGAGCAAGTTGTTACAAGAGAAACACTATTAGAAAAAGTTTGGGGATATGAATATTATGGAGATATTAGAACAGTTGATGTAACAGTTAGAAGAATTAGAGAAAAAATAGAAAAAGACACATCAATGCCAAAAATATTAATTACCAAAAGAGGAGTTGGTTATTACATTGCTTCTCGATAAAAAAATGCCAAGAGTATAATAGGAATTTAAAAAGGTATGGCTTTTTGAATTCCGTAAAGAGAACTCTTGGCAATTTTTATGACTTATTATATTTTGTCGAAAAATGCGATGGAAAGTAAAAAAAAAGATGAAAATCTATTGACAAATTAAAGGGAGAGAAACTATACTTTTATAAATTATATAATTTATGATACAGAATAAGGAGGATAGAGATAGTGCACTAACAAATTTATGAATAGAAAATTTATATCAAAAAGTAATAGAGTATTAAGAAATGTTTTAAATTCAGAAGAAAATTTAGATATCATACAAGATTTTATAGAATCATTCTTAAAAATGGAAATCAAGGAAATCAAATTAAATCCATATTTACAAGAAAAATCTAAACATTTACCAGCAGAAGAAAATTTTGGTATTGCAGATGTGAGAATAAAAGCAAAAAAACAAAAAGAATTCAATATAGGAATTCAATTTATAGATGGTTACTATGCACAAAATAAAATGCTATTATATTATGCACAAATTCATTCCAATCAATTGGCATATCAAGATGGTAGGAAGATTGCCAAAACAATAACAATTAATTTACTTGATTTTAATTATTTAAAATCACAAGAATATTTTAATAAAATTATAATACCATCTAAAACAGAAAACCAGATTGAAATGTATGTCATAGAATTACCCAAATTTTTATCAAGTATAGATAAAATATTAGATAGGAAACAAGCATGGATGACATATTTGTGTGGAGAAAAAGAGATAGAGATAAAAAAAGTTTTAAAGATAAAAAACACTATTAAAAATGACAAAATTAGAAAGTTAGATGATTTATTGGAAAAATTTTGGAAAAGTGAAGTAATGGAATAAACAAATAAGATATAAAATTAAGTCATTTGAAGCCTTTGTTTGATAGCATTCATTAACCTTATAAAGGGTAGATAGAGTCCATAGAAAAAGAAAAATGATTAGGTTTTATCCTAAACATTTCTCTTTACACAAAATGGGTTTACTTAGTGAGCATCTGTTAAATTTTGCTTTAAAGTTACTCTGATAATGGTACCTTCTTGAACTTGTTCATCTTTGGTATAATCTTGTGAAACAACAATACCAGAACCTTCTATATTAATATTTAAGTTTTTAGATTTTAGAGTAGATGCAGCTTGAGAGGCATTCATACCTTTCAAATCTGGAACAGAAATAGAAGTAGAAGTAGTATTTCCTTGACCATAAAGTACAATAATAGAGCCTTTTGAAAGAGAACTTCCTGGTTTTGGTGTCTGGTTTTCTACAAGTAAGGTATTGGCATCACCAGTTACATAAGTTTTAGTAGTAAAACCAGCATTTTTTAATATTTTTTCTGCTTCTGCTATGGTTTTATTACGAATATCAGGAACGATAATGGCATTACTTAGATTGGTATTACTAGACGAATCTTCATCAGATGGAACACCTAAGTAAGGCAAAATTTCAGACAACATCTGTGACATAACTGGTCCAGCAACCTGACCACCTTGATGACCATTTATTTTATTTTGAGGGTCAGGATTGTATAAGGTAAGAAGAACCACAATCTGTGTATCTTCAATTGGTGAAATAGCTACATAAGAAGCTACATAGCCTTCTTCCTCTTTACCAACTGGAGGTTCAGAGGTACCAGTTTTACCGCCAATAGAATAGCCAGCTACAGCAGCATGTTTACCAGTTCCATGAGTTACAACAGATTCCATTATAGATTTAACTTCTTTAGCAGTTTGTTTAGCAATTACTTGCCTAACAGGAGTAATTGGTATATCTGTTATGGTGTCTGTATCCGTATTTGTAATTTGTTTTACAATGCGAGGTTGGGTTAATATACCATCATTGGCTATACACGAAATAGCAGTAACCATTTGAAGAGGTGTAATATTTAATCTTTGACCAAATGACATAGTAGCAAGTTCTACAGGACCAACTTTATCAATGCTATGAAATAGACTACTTTGTTCACCATATAATCCAGAATTAGTAGAATCAAATAAGCCAAATGCATCATAGTATTTATATAAAGTTGGAGTATTAATTCTTTTGCCTAATTGCATAAAAGCAGGATTGCAAGAGTTACCAAGAGCTTGTCTTAATGTTTGTGTACCATGAGGCTGAGCTCTCCAACAAGCAATCTTTATAGCTGAACCAGATGAGTCTTCAAATAGTTCATAACCTTTGCAATAAAAATCATTGGCAATATCAGTTGAGGTAATATTTTCTTCTAAAGCAATTGCAGAAGTTATAATTTTAAAGGTTGAACCAGGCTCATAAGTTTCAGCAACAGATTTATTTGACCACATCTTATATAAAGATTCACTTTTTTGTTCTGGTGTAAGAGAATCATAAGTTTTAGCTATAGTGGAATTAGGGCTATAAGGAGAGTTTAAATCATAATCTGGATATGAAGCCATGGCAAGGATATCACCTGTTTTGGGATTCATAGCAATTACATTTCCCCCTCTGGTACAGTTATTACCATCAACAGCTTGTTTCAAATATTTCTCCACAATAGTTTGTATATTTAAGTCAATGGTAAGAGTTAAATCACTACCATTTTCAGCAGAAATATAAGTTTTTTCTGCATTAGGAATTTCTTGTTGGTTGCTACCTTTAGAGCTTACAATTTTACCTGGAGTACCAGTTAAGACAGATTCCCATTTAGCCTCAATACCACTTAGACCTTGATTATCACTTCCACAAAAGCCAATTACATTAGAAGCAACATTACCATAAGGATAATATCTTTTGGTATCTTCATCAATATTAATTCCAACTGTAATCTTATTTTCTTCCATCCATTGCTTCAATTTGTCAACTTTTTCTTGTTCTACTTTTTTAATAATGGTTTCTACTGGAGATTTACTATTTACTTTTTCCAATATTTCATCATAATTTAATTCAAAAATTTCAGACAATCCCTTTGCTACCTTTTCTTTATAATCTTTAGTATCTACATCGTTTTTCTTAACAATTTTTGTGGGATTAATAGTAATAGTATCTACTTGAGCGCCAATAGCTAATGCCTTTCCTGTTGAATCATAAATGTTACCACGTTTAGGACTTATAATCTGATTAATAGTTTGTTGTTGATAAGCTTTTTCTTTTAAGAAATTTCCTTGTATGAACTGAATGATGCCAATTCTAACAATTAAAAAGATAAAAAGTAAAATAATGACAATTAGCGAAATTCTTAATTTTGTAAAATGTATTAAATTTTTAGATTCAAATTTTGTTTTTAATTTTACTACTTTATGATTAGAAGTTTTTTTCGTCTCTGAATGTTTCATATGCCTCATCCTCTTTTGTTTAAATTTGTAATCATATTTTATCTTAAAAAGAGTTAAAAATCAATAAAAGTTGAAAAAATAAAAAAAATGTAATATACTATTCATTGTAGTTTAGATAATATAGTTAACCTAAATAATAATCAATACTAAATGAGGGAAAGTAAATGAGTACAATTTTAAAAGAAACGAGATTGATAATGAATCAATATCATATAAAAGCCAATAAGTCTTTAGGACAAAACTTTTTAATCCGTGAAGAAGTGATAGAAGCTATGATAGATAGTAGTCAAATAAAAAAAGAAGATTTAGTAATTGAAATTGGTCCAGGACTAGGCACATTAACAAAAAATTTGCTAAAAAAAGCGGGAAAAGTAATTTGCATTGAATTAGATAAAAATATGATAAATATTTTAGAAAATAGGTTTTCAAATGAGGATAATTTTGAAATTCTTAATCAAGATGTATTAAAAGTAGATTTAAAAAATTTGATAGAAACGAAAAAAAATACAGGAGAAATAAAAGACGTAAAAATAGTAGCCAATTTACCATATTATATAACAACTCCAATAATCATGAAATTATTAGAAGAAGAATTACCTTTACAAAGTATAACCGTTATGATACAAAAAGAAGTAGCAGATAGGTTAATAGCTATACCAGGAGAAAAAGAAACTGGTAGTATAACTTATAGTGTATATTATTATGCAGAAGCACAAGACATAGTAGAAGTACCAAAGGAATCTTTTATACCAGAACCAGAAGTAACATCAAAAGTGATTAAATTAACAATTCGAAAAGAACCACCTGTTAATATAAAGCAAAAAGATACCATGTTTCACATTATAAAGTGTGCTTTTATGCAAAGAAGAAAAACATTACTAAATGCATTAGTGAATACCAAAGTTTTTAGTAGTAAGCAAGAAGGAATAAAGATTCTAGAACAATTAGATTTGGATACCAATATAAGACCTGAAAAATTAAAACTAGAGGATTATGCTAACATTGCTAAATTGACACACAAATAAAATAGGGAAAAAGTATTTTCATTTATGGATTTTTATGTTATAATAAAAAAGAAGTATAAAATAGGGAGATTATAATGAATCAAATTTTAGTCACTAAAAAATTGTATATTACGCCTGAATTAAAAAGAAAAAAGAGGATTTATAAATTCGAATTCTTTTTATCTGTTTTTTTGGTGTTTATTTTAATCTCTGTTTGCATTTATGCTGAATATGATAGAAATAAAAGTGAACAAGTATCACAAGAGATTTTAGCTAATCTTGAGATACCAGAAGAAGATACAACTGTTGCTAAAAATAATATATTAGTTGTTGTGTTGGATGAAGAAGAACAACAAGAACAGCCGCAAACGACTAGTAATACTACAAATCATGTTGTTAAACAGACAACAGCAAATGGGTACCAATATGCAACCATAGGAACAATTAATATACCAAAAATAAGTGTTAAATATGCTATTATTGATGGACCAACAGATACAACAGAAGAAACAGAAGAATTGTTAAAGATTTCGCCTACTAAGTTCTGGGGACCAGAACTTAATGAAATTGGGAATTTTTGTCTTGTAGGTCATAATTATAGAAATACTAAGTTTTTTAGTAAAGTTCCAACATTAGTAAATGGTGATATTATAGAAATAACAGATTTATCAGGAAAAATGATTCAATATAAAGTATATAATAAATACCAAGTAGACCCAACAGATGTTAGTTGTACAACCCAATTAACGAATGGAAAAAAAGAAATTACTTTAATTACATGCACAGATGATAGTAAACAAAGAGTGGTTGTAAAAGCGAGAGAAATAAAGTAAGAAAATCAGTTTCATTGGAAATGAAGCTGATTTTTCCATTTCTATCTATTATAAAAGGTATAATATTTAAGTTAGTGGTAGTAGCAGCTAAGAGACAATTTCTTTTTCACCAAGATAATAAAAAAGCATATTATATAGAAAGCACAGAAGAGAGGAGGATATGTTTGTGGCAAAGATATTACTATTTAATAATGATACAGATAGGATGGAAACTTATTATAGAGAAGAATCAGAGCCTATGCCATATAATACAAATGGAACTTTAAAAGTAAAAGAATTTAGAGGTTCTAGTAGAAGTAATATATTGTGGACTACTAAGAGAACGATGCAAAGTTGGAATAGCCAAAGATACATTTATGGAGGACCAATACCAGTAGGATTTGCCTTTAAGAGACCATATGAAGGAGGACATGGAAACCAGAGTCAACACTATGCTGGCGTAGCTTTTGATGTAGGGCAGAGATTAACATCTACACAGAGGAGCAGACTATGGCAATCAGCCAATAATTCAGGAGTGTGGAGTTATGTCGAGCCAATTTCATTAACACCAACTTGGGTACATTTTGATAAGCGTTTTGGAAAATCTGCTTGTTCAACGGGAGGATTTCCAACAATAAGAAGGGGAAGCTTAAGCAATTATGTATTAATAGCTCAAGATGATTTAAATACATTAGGATTTCGAACTGGTGGATTAGATGGAATTTTTGGAGCGGCGACACAAAATGCAGTGATAGCTTACCAAAGGTCAAGAGGTTTAGCAGCAGATGGAATTGTTGGATGTAATACATGGAGGTCATTACAAGAAAATGTAGTTGGCACAGGTCCAACTAGTACAACAATAAATTAATGCCTAAAGTGGTTCCTCACTTTAGGCATTTTTGTTATTTTCTTTTTTATTTTGAATTTTAATTAATTCATTGGCAAGAATGGCAACAATATTTTTATTATAATCATTTAACTTCAAATAATCTTGTAAGAATTTATCATCTGTAATATTGTCTAAAATAGGAGTCCTATTATTAATTAAATCTTGAAAAAGAAAATCAGAATTTATATTAAGTGCTTTACAAACATTAATAATAGTAGAAGCACTACCAAAAGCAATTCCTCTTTCTAATTGACTAATATATCTAGGAGACAAAGATAACTTTTCAGCCAATTCTTCTTGTGTGTATTCTGCCTTTGTTCTAGCTAATTTAATTTTCTTTCCTATATTCTTTCTTAAAATTTTTTCATGATTATTCATGAGGATTCCTCCTTATATCTCAATATAGAAAGTATAGCAATTAGGAAATAAAAAAAGAACGAACTATTAATATGAAAAGTAAAAATAATATAATATGAAATGTTCTAAAAACATAGAAAAAGTTTAAGATGTTTAAACAGTTAATATTGTTAATTTAAGGCATAATCTATTATTTCTGTAGTATTTTATGTGTTAGATTCTACTAAGGTAAAAAATAGGAAAATCCTGCAATCGTAATTATTGTTGCTTATTAATCTTTTACATAGATTTAAAAATAATAGATGATACCTTTAATTTTTACTATTTGCACCTATAGTATTGTAGAATTGTTAGAAAAAAATAAAAAAAAAATAGAAAAAAGCTTGCAAAATTATAAAACTTATATTAAAATTTAAGTGAAGTGGAGAAAAGTGGTACAAAGTGGTAGAAAAGTGGAAAGAGGTGAAAATTAATTGCTAATTGGTGAATATGAACATTCCATAGATGTAAAAGGCAGATTAATTATGCCAGCGAAGTTAAGAACCGATATGGGAGAAAAATTCATTGTAACAAAAGGTTTAGATGGATGTTTATTTGCATTTTCACAAAATGAGTGGTTAAATTTCGAAACAAAATTAAAAACATTACCCCTTTCTGATAAAAATGCTAGAAACTTTGTAAGATTTTTCTTATCTGGTGCTACAGAATGTGAAATAGACAAACAGGGAAGATTTTTAATTCCTAATAATTTAAGAGCAGCAGCTAATTTAGAAAAAGAAGCTGTTATTATAGGAGTAGGCACAAGACTTGAAATTTGGGACAAACAAACATGGCAAAATTGTGATGAAGCTATTTCAGCAGATGAAATTGCAGAAAATATGACAATGTTAGGTATATAACTTGAAAAAGTTTATATAGATACTAAAGATAAACATACAAAAGATAACATTTTAATTTACCAAAGACAAATTTACAAAAGATAAAATATTGGAAATGCAAAAGA
>CAPBNZ010000007.1:14138-16386 GCA_948585895.1 uncultured Clostridia bacterium
GAGAACCAAAAGATAAAAACATAGTAAAAGGTCAGCTGGTAATTTTTTGGAAATTACCAGTTCTTTTAAACTATAATTTTTATCCTTTAATAAGGAGAAGTAATTACCTAGAAAAATTTGTTACAATTAAACTAAATTATATAAATTAGAGGTGTTAAATTGGAATTTAAACATAAGCCAGTCATGTTAAAGCAATGTATAGAAGGACTTAAAATAGAACCAGATGGAATCTATGTAGATGGAACCTTAGGAGGAGCAGGACATAGTAAAGAAATAGTACAAAAGTTATCCAATAAAGGTATTTTAATTGGAATTGACAGAGATCAAGAAGCATTAGAGGCAGCAAGAGAAAAGTTAAAAAAATTTTCAAATGTTACCTATGTGCATGATAATCATGACAATATAAAAGATATTTTAGAACAATTAAATATTAGTAAAGTAAATGGAATTCTATTAGATTTAGGAGTCTCTTCTTATCAATTAGATGAAAGAAATAGGGGATTTAGTTATTTAGGAGAAAACCTTTTAGACATGAGGATGGATAGAACACAAGATTTAACAGCAGAGACAGTAATCAACCAATATACAGAACAAAAATTAGCAGATATTATTTATGAATATGGAGAAGAAAAATTTTCCAAGCAAATTGCTAAAAATATTTGTAAAAAAAGAGAAGAATGTCCTATAAAAACAACAAAAGAATTAGTACAAATTGTTGAAAATTCGATTCCAAAATCAAAACAAAAAGATGGGCATCCAGCCAAAAGAACCTTTCAGGCAATTCGAATTGAGGTAAATAATGAAATAGAACCATTATATAACACCATAAAAAATTGTATAGATTGTTTAAAAGAAAGAGGAAGATTATGTGTTATCACTTTTCACTCTTTAGAAGATAGAGCAGTAAAAAAAGCATTGGTAGAGGCAAGGGGAAAATGCACTTGTCCCAGTGATTTTCCATACTGTGTATGTGAAGCCAAATCACTGGGGCAAATGATAACAAAGAAACCAATTATAGCTACAACAGAAGAATTAGAAGAGAACTCAAGAAGTAAAAGTGCAAAATTAAGAATTTTTGAAAAGAAATAAAAAGGTAAAATTTTTTCAAAGGAGGTGAATAACTTATGGCTAAAAGTAGATATGAATATGGAACAAGTCCAAGAAAAGTAGAACCACAGATTCCTAGAAGAAAGCAGTCACAGAAAAAAAATCTAAAAATAGTAGAAGACTTACCAAGACAAGAAATAAAAATATCAAAAGTGCAGAAGAAAAGACAAATAAAGTTAACATTAATTGTTATCGGCATATTTATATTACTATTAACCATAAGTTACAGAAACTCTCAAATTAATGAAAAGTTTAACCATGTACAAAGGTTAAAAAAAGAATTATCTTCTCTTCAAAAAGAAAATGAACAATTAAAAGTAAGTATTGAAAATAGCTTAAACTTAAATACAATTGAAAAACAAGCCAAAGAAACATTAGGAATGCAGAAACTTACAAATAAACAAACGGTATATGTTAGTTTGCCAAAGAAAGACTATATAGAATCACCTTCAGAAGAAGTAGTTATAAAAAAAGAAAGAAATTGGTTTGAACAATTGGTAGATACAATATTTAATCGATAATTACTAAGAAATAGCATTAACTGCTGATAAACAAGAAGACTTTAAATTAGAAATTCTACAAAAAAAGAAAAAAATAAAATAAATTCGAATTTTCCTTTTAGGATAAGCATACAATTAAAGTAGCTTTAACCTAGGAGGAATTTTTATGTTTTTTATATTAAATAAACAAAGAATTTATACATATTTAGTATCTATTGTGACAGTTGTTTTGCTATTTTGTGTAGCAAATAGCCTAACAATTAGTGCTGGAGATACCATACAAACAGTAAGTAGTACGCAAAAACTATTGCCTATTTATAATGTAAAAACAGAAGAAAAAAAAGTAGCATTTACGATGAACTGTGCATGGAATGCAGATGATATAGACAAAATTTTAAAAATACTTCAAGACAATGAGGTGAAAATAACCTTCTTTATGGTAGGCGATTGGATTGAAAAGTTTCCAGAAGCAGTAAAAAAAATAAAGGAGTCAGGGCATGAAATAGCAAGTCATAGTAATACTCATCCACATGTTAACAATCTAAGCTATGAGAAAAATATAGAAGAAATAGAAAAAAGTAATGATAAAATTGAAAAGGTAACAGGACAGAGAACAAAAATCTATAGAGCACCTTATGGGG
>CAPBNZ010000007.1:16396-40217 GCA_948585895.1 uncultured Clostridia bacterium
AATATAATGATACTGTTATAAAAGCAGCACAAGATAAAGGATATCATACAATTCAATGGAACTTGGATACATTAGATTATACAGGGCTAACTGGAGAGGAAATGTGGAAACGATTAGATAAAAAAATAAAGCCAGGAGATATTATCCTAAGTCATAATGGAACAAAACATACAGCAGATAGTTTAGATATGTTATTAAAAAATATAAAGCAAAAAGGATTAGAAGTTGTTTCCGTATCGAACCTAATCTATTTAGAAAACTATACTATAAATAGTAATGGTACACAAGAAGTAATAAAAATTGATTGATACTTGTTTTATGTAGTATAAAAGATGAAGGATGTATACTTTACTAAATTAGGTTCGTAGTATAGAGTAAATGGTGTATAAAACTAGTAAAAAAGGAAAGAATAATATAAATATAAATAGATACCTTAAAAAACTATTGAATAGATTGAATACTAGGTATCATATATAGGGGATGAAAGATGTCATTTATCGGTATAGTTGCTAATCGAAAATGTTTTGAAAAGTTAAGAAGAGAAATTATGGAAAACTTACAAAAGGAGGAGATTAATTTAATCCAAATTAATCTTAGAAGCATAGAAAATGTAAAAAATATAAAATTTGAAACTATTATAGTGGAAGATAATTTAGATAAATTTAGAAAATATCGAGATGTAATAGAAAAGATTTGCAAACAAACACAATATCTAATGATAAATACAGATAGGAATCCAGAAACAAAAGTAATAGGAAAAATGGGAAACAAAATAACCTATGGTCTAAATCATAAAGCCCTTGTGACTGTATCGAGTATTAGTGATACTGATATCTTAATTTATTGGCAAAAAAATTTACAAAATAAAGAAGGAAAAAGAATAGAGATAGAAGAAAGAAGAATTAAAAAGAAGGAAAAAAGTTTACTTAAAACTTATGATATTTTAATTATTTTTGCACTTTTTAAAATGTATAATAAAAGCATAATGGATGAAATATAGGAAAAAACTAACTTTTTTGAATAAAATTAACTTTTTATGTAGACAAAACCTAAAAAATAGTGTATAATAAAAAATGTAAAATAATTGAAACATACAAAGTGATTTTATAAACTGATGAAAAATTAAAAAATATAGGGAGGAAAAAAGATTGGATACAAATTATTTAGAAAACAACTATTTAACATTAGTTGGAAAAGTTACAGGAGAAAAGGAATTTAGTCATGAGATATATGGAGAAAGATTTTACATTTTTAAACTAGGAATACCACGTTTAAGTGGAAATCACGATATGATTCCAATCACTATATCAGAAAGACTAATTGGAGAATCAACTTTAGAAGAAGGGAGAAAACTATTAGTAAAAGGACAATTTAGATCATATAATAGTTATGAAAATGAAAAAAATAGGCTAATATTAACAGTATTTGCTAAAGACGTTATAGAAATAGAAGAAAAAGTAGAGGAAGAAGAAAACGAAATGATAAAAAAAGATACCATTACAAATGAAGTCGTATTAATTGGTTACATATGTAAAAAACCAATTTATAGACAAACACCATTTGGAAGGGAAATATCAGATATATTACTTGCTGTCAACAGAGCTTATAATAAATCAGATTATATACCATGTATAGCCTGGGGAAGAAATGCTAGGTTTTGCCAAAACTTGGAGGTTGGTTCACAAGTAAAAGTAATAGGAAGAGTTCAATCTAGAACTTATGAGAAGAAATATGAAGATGGAACTTCTCAAACAAGAGTAGCTTATGAGGTTTCAATTGGAAGTTTAGAAGTAATAGAAGAGAAAAATGAAGAAAAAGAGGAAGAAATTGAAAACCAAGAAGCTGTATAAATTAGGATTGTATAAGTATTAGAATAAATTAGTAAAAAGTTTCAAAAGACTGGTATTTTGAAACTTTTTTTGATATAATTTAAAAAATAATTTTTGTATAAAGATAAGGGAAGGAATTGATTCATGAAAGAAAAAAAGATAAAATCATCTGTTAAATTTACGATATTAGCAGTTATTCTAATTGCTGTTTTTTGCATTGCTCTAACACCTGTAACTTTACAAAATGATACTTACTATACAATAAAAGTAGGAGAGTATATAACACAACAGGGAATTGATATGCAAGACCCATTTTCTTGGCATGAAGATTTGCAATATACTTACCCACATTGGGGATATGATGTAATTACCTATTTTATATATCATACTTTTGGATTCACAGGAATTTATGTAGTTACTTGTATATTATCAATTATACTAGGAATAACCATATATGCAATTAATGTAAAATTAGCTAAAAATCAGATATTTTCCTTTTTCATTACCATAGGAGTAATGTATTTAATAAGAGGTTATATAGCAGCAAGAGCACAATTAGTAACATTTATCTTATTCATTATAACAATTTATTTTATTGAAAAATTGATAGAAACCAAGAAAAAAAGATATGCTATAGGATTAATTATCATACCAATTGTTATTGCCAATATGCATGTAGCTGTATTTCCATTCTATTTTGTTTTATATTTACCATATATAGCAGAATATCTAATTGCTCTATTTGCAGAAACCATTATATATAGAAAAGTAAAAACTATAATATTGAGAATAAAAATAAAGCAATATACCAAGATATCTGGGAAAGAAGAACAATTAGAAATACTAAAGAGAAAACAAAAAGAGTTAGAAGCAACTATCGATAAAGTAAAAATAAAAAGAACAAAAGACTTACAAAATCCATATAAAATTAGATTAACTAAAAATTCAAATGTAAAATGGCTAATACTTGTTATGATAATCTGTCTATTTACAGGTTTATTAACACCACTAGGAAATACACCATATAATTATCTATCAAAGACAATGCAAGGAAACACAACACAAAATATCAATGAGCATTTACCAATGACTTTATCAGAAGATGTTGATACTATGTGTACTCTTATTATAATTTTATCTATTTTAATTTTTACAAAGGCAAAAATTAGGTTAAGTGATTTATTCATGTTAAGTGGTTTATGCTATTTAATGATAAGTTCTAGAAGGCAAATTACAATGTTCGCAATTGTTGGTTCTATCATTTTAAACAGATTAGTAATTGAACTAATACAAAATTACAATAAAGAAAAAGAGATACAAATCATAAACAAGTTGACTACTATAATAGGAATAATAATTTTAACAGTTGCGACACTGGGACTAAGTTATTACTTTGCAAAAGATAAATTAGATGATTCCTATATTGATCAAAGTACCTATCCAGTACAAGCATCTGACTTTATATTAAAAAATATAGATTTAGAACAAGCAAGATTTTATAACGAATATAACTATGGAAGTTATTTACTATTTAGAGGAATACCAGTATTTATAGATTCTAGGGCTGATTTATATGCTCCAGAATTTAGTGGAAAACAAGAAGACATATTTTCAGACTTTATAGATACTTCCAGCATTGGAAAATTTTATGAGGACACTTTTAAAAAATATAATATGACACATATCATTACGTATCGAAACTCAAAGATGAATATGATTATTACAAAGACAAAAGATGCAAATTATAAGGAATTATACCAAGACAGTTATTTTGTTGTATATGAAATTATCAAGTAAATGAAAAACCTTAAGTAAAAGAGAAAGAAAGAGGAAGAAAAATTGCTAGTAAAAAAGAAAAAAAAGATAACAAAGGAAGTAGCTTTGTTGATTAGTATTGTTATTATTATAATCCTAGTAGATCAAACACTCAAAATTTGGATGCAGCAAATGCAAGAAATTAATATCATTCCAGGAATATTAAATCTTAAAGTTAGCCAGAATAGGGATGCTGCTTATGGTATAGGATCTAATGCAACACTTATGTATGTGTTAACCAATTTAATTATTTTAGGAATTATTTTCAAATTTATTACAACACAAAATGAATGGGTAGATAGGAAACTAAAAATATTTTTAAGTTTTATTTTAGCAGGAGGAATTTCTAATGTAATAGATAGAATAACAAAAGGGTATGTAGTAGAATTTATGGATTTTACACAAATAATTCATATACCTGTATTTAATTTAGCAGATATATGTGTATTAATAGGTTGGGTGTCTGTAGCAGCAATATTTGCGATATTTACAGTTAGAGAATGGAGAAGTAATAAAGTAGAAAAAGTTTTAAAAGATGAGGAGAAAAAAGGAAGGGAATAGATTTGAAGACTTTTATTGTAGAAAAAGGAGAAGAAAACAATCGAATTGATAGTTATTTGGCAAAGCAAAAGGATGCATTTTCTAGAGTTGCCATTCAGCGATTGATGGAAGAACAAAAGATTCTAGTAAATGGAAAGAAAACAAAACCTTCTTATAAAATACAAGAAAATGATAAAATAACAATGGAGAAGGAACAGCCAAAAGAAATCAAATTAAAAGCACAAGAGATTCCAATAGAAATTATATATGAAGATGCTGACATTATCGTAGTAAATAAACCAAAAGGAATGGTAGTGCACCCTGCTAATGGAAATCCAGATGGAACATTAGTTAATGCAATTATGGCAATATGTAAAGATTCTCTATCAGGTATTGGAGGAGAAATTAGACCAGGAATTGTACATCGAATTGATAAAGATACATCTGGAATTTTAATGATTGCTAAAAATGACAAAGCACATATCAAGTTAAGTGAGCAGATTAAAAACCATGAGGTGAAAAAAATATATATAGCCATGGTAAGAGGAATTGTAAAAGAAGACGAAGCAACCATTAATATGCCAATTGGAAGAAGTACAAAAGACAGAAAGAAAATGGCAGTTATTAGAAATGGAAAAGAAGCCATTACACACTTTAAAGTGATAGAAAGATATCCTAAGCATAACTGTACCCTATTAGAAGTAAAAATAGAAACAGGAAGAACCCATCAAATAAGAGTACACTTATCACAAATTGGATATCCCATTATAGGAGATATTGTATATTCAAATGGAAAAAATGAATGGGGAATTCAAGGACAATGTTTGCATGCCAAGAGCTTAAGATTTAATCATCCAGCAACTGGTGAAGAAATGTTTTTAGAAGCTGAATTACCAGAATATTTTCAAACAATGATTTTGGGGACGGAGGAAAAAATCATTGCAGAAAAATAGTTGTTATTTAGACAATACTGTTATCTAGGTTAAGAGTATTGTTATATTATACATAATAGGCATGATTTTTTCCTCCGTCCCCAAAATCAGTAAAGGAGAGGTAAGATTGGAAGAAGTAAGATTACAGAAATACTTAGCAGAGGCAGGCATAGCATCTAGAAGAAAAACAGAAGAATTGATTAAACAAGGAAAAGTTAAAGTAAATAATGAAATTGTAATGGAACTTGGAACAAAAATAAATCCGAAAAAAGATAAAGTAGAATATGGTGGAAAAGTGATAACAAGGCAATGCGAAAAAGTCTATATTTTATTAAATAAGCCAATTGGATATGTTACGACTGCACAAGATCAATTTAGGAGAGATACAGTATTAGATTTAGTAAAGGTAAAACAAAGAATTGTTCCAGTAGGAAGATTAGATATGTATACTTCAGGAGCTTTACTATTAACAAATGATGGAGATTTTGTTTACCAAGTAACACATCCTAAACATGAGGTGGAAAAGACATATACTGTTACGATAAAGGGAATGATACAAAAAGAGGAGATAGAACCTTTAAAAAAAGGAATAAAGATAGATAACTATAGGACAACACCTGCTAAAGTTAGAATATTAAAAACAGACGAAGAGAAGAATCAATCTAGGTTAGAAATTACGATACATGAAGGAAAAAATAGACAGATTCGTAAAATGTGTGAGGCAATAGGTCATAATGTGATAGCTTTACATAGGAGTAAAATCGCAGGAATTGGAGTAAAAGATTTACCACTTCGGAAAATGGAGATATTTAAAGAATAATGAAATAAACAAAATATTATCTGGTAAATATTGAAAGGATAATAGAAAAAATGTATAATAAATATGAGTGTACAAAGAATGTTATCAATAAACACAAGACAAAAAGGAGAAGAGAGAACAAATGAATTCATTGAAGTTTAAACCAGAAGGATGGAATCATGAAATTACTACATTGGATAAAGACAAGATAAATGACTATATAAAAGAAAGTCAAACTTTACAAGGAGTAGTAAAAAATTGTGATAATAATTATAACTTATATATTAATTTTGAAAATGGATTGACTGGGATTATGCCAAGGCAAGAAGTAGAGGCAATTAATATAGAACAAACAGGACTGCCACGAACAAATTTATGTACAGGAAAGGTACATAAATTTGTACAATTCAAGATAAAAGAGGCAACAGACTGCAATAATATAATTATTTCAAGAAAACAAGTGCAAGAAGAGGCACTAGAATGGGTAAAAAATGACTTGGAAGAAGGGCAGAAAGTGACACGGTATTGTAAAAAGTATAAAACCATATGGAGCTTTTATTGAAATTGGAGGAGGCATTGTTGGACTAGCTCACATTGAGGATTTATCGATAGCGAGAATAAAAACACCCTTTGAAAGAGTAAATATTGGACAAAAAGTAGAAGTTGTGGTAAAATCTATAGACAGGAATACAGGAAAAGTAATTTTATCCTATAAAGAGACATTAGGCTCATGGGAAGAAAACGCAAAAAAATTCCTTATAGGTACAAAAGTAAAAGGAATTATTAGAGAAACAGAAAGAAACAAAAATGGTATTTTTATAGAATTAGCACCTAATTTAGTGGGAATGGCAGAATACAAAGAAGGATTTGAATATGGTCAAACAGTGGATGTTTTCATAAAGAAGATTGACAATCAAAGGAAAAAGATAAAATTATTAATTATTTAAGTATACTTAACAATATAGACTTAATAGTATTAGAAGGAGGAATTAAGATGGTTGAAGATAACCAAATTAAAGCACAAGTGTCACCCTTTGCAATTCGAGAAGGAGAAATCAAAACATTTGATGGAAAAGATGGATATGTATCGATGAATCAAATCGTACATAAAATAGACATACGGACATATTAATGAGATTCATTTTGCCATTTTGGAATTGGTAAATGAATTTGAATTTATCACATCAAGACAATTGTACCAAATGCTAGAAATTAAAGGAATCGACCCAAAATCCCAAGATAAACTAAATAATAAATTGGATCAACTTGTTAAGTCTAAAATTTTAACAAGATATTACTTTACTTCTGATGAAGGAAAAGGTATTTATAGAATTTATTGTTTAGAAAAGATGGGGAAATATTTGTTAAATTCAAAAGAAATTGAATGTAAATGGCAACCATCAGATAATACGAAACCAGTTCCAATGATAAAAAAGAGATTAGCTGGAAATCAAACACTAATCGCTTATCTAAGAAAAGTAAAGGCTTTTGACAGTTATGTGGTAAAACCAGCGATAACAGCTAAAATTCTTGGAAAGCTATTTAAAGCAACAGGAGGAAGTGTAAAGCTAACAAAAGGTGGAAAATCAATTCAATTTATTTTTGAAGTAATTAGAAGAGAAGATGATTGGCAAAAGAAAATAATTGAAAAAATGAGATTATATAAAGAATTTTATGAAAATTTTATACCAGGAGATTCTGGATTTAGTGGTATGCCACAATTAATTTTAATTTGTGAAGATGAAAGGCATATGGCAGAATCTTTTAAAGAAATTATAAAAAATCAAATAGAAATACCACAAATTAAATTATATTTTACAACCGATTTGAGACAAAATAAGGAAACTTTAGAAGATACATTAGTAGAATTTAAATTAGTAGATGGTAAATATAGAATGGAAAACATTGAGTTAAAATTATTAGGAATGTAATTTTAGCAAAGCGACCCCCATTGATTCCTGGTCTAAATAGTGGTGTTATTGAGAAGAGGATGACTTTTTCTATTTTTATGTTACATGCTAACACGTATTTGATTTTGAATTGAAAAAAATCCTAGATAATTTCTAGGATTTTTTTTGCTCTTTCAATATCATCAGAATTTGCATTTCTTACATTCTCTAGTGAATAATCAAAGCCAAGTTTTTTCCATTTGAATTTTCCCATATCATGATAAGGCAGTAATTCTACCTTTTGAACCGTATCTAAGCGGGAAATAAAATCTCTTAATTTTAGTAAATCTTGTTTATCATCAGTATAACCAGGAATTAAAACCTGTCTAATCCAAATAGCAATATGCATTTTCTTTAGATAATCTGCAAATTCTAGCTCTAACTTATTAGAGAAACCAACTAATTTTTTGCATTTTTCCTCATCTATATGTTTAATATCTAATAAAATTAAATCTGTTAAAGATAACAGTTTCTTTATATCATCTGTTAAAGAAACCATACCGAGAGGTATCAATACAAGTATGAATATGTTGTTCTTTTAATTTTGTAAAAAGTTCAATTAGAAACTTAACTTGTAAAAGAGGTTCTCCACCTGTAACTGTGACGCCACCGATTTGAACAAATATAATTTTTATAACGCATAATTTTATTAAAAATATCATCTAATGATTTATAATTTCCAGCATTTATATTCCAAGTATCACGATTGTGGCAATATTTACATTGTAGATGGCAACCCTGCAAAAAAAGTACAAATCGAATACCAGGTCCATCTACTGTTCCAAAAGATTCGATAGAATGAACTTTAGCATAATATCTTAAATCTTTATCTTCCATTTTTTGCTCCTTTGTCAACTTAGAGATGTTTGGTCTTATATTCGTTCATGGATGGTTCTATTAATAACATCTAATTGTTGTTCTCTTGTTAGTTTTGTAAAGTTTACAGCATATCCTGAAACTCTAATAGTTAATTGTGGATATTTTTCAGGATGCTCCATTGCATCTTCTAATAAGCTTCTATCAAATACATTAACATTAATATGATGTCCTGTTTGTGCAAAATATCCATCTAACATATTAACTAAGTTGCTAATTCTTTCCTCTTCAGATTTTCCAAGTGTTCCAGGTGTGATAGAGAAGGTATAAGAAATGCCATCTTCTGCTGAATCAAATGGTAGTTTTGCAATTGAATTCATAACAGCCAAGGCACCGTTGGTATCTCTTCCATGTAAAGGATTAGCACCAGGTCCAAATGGAGTACCTGCTTTTCTTCCATCTGGTGTATTTCCTGTTGCTTTACCATAAACTACATTAGATGTGATTGTTAAAATTGACAAAGTATGCTTAGAATTTCTATAAGTTTGATGTCTTCTTAATTTATTCATAAAGTTTTTTACAACTTCTACTGCAATTTGATCAACAGTATCATCGTCATTTCCATATTTTGGAAAATCTCCTTCTACTTCGTAGTCAACAGCTAATCCAGTTTCATTACGAATAACCTTTACTTTAGCATATTTGATTGCTGATAAGGAATCAGCAACTACAGATAAACCAGCAATTCCACATGCCATGGTTCGAATAATTTCTCTATCATGTAAGGCCATTTCAATTGCTTCATAGGAATATTTATCATGCATATAATGAATAGCATTTAAAGCTTTTATATAAATTTTTGCAACATAATCCATCATTTGGTCAAATTTTTGCATTACTTCATCGTAATTTAGATATTCAGAAGTAATTGCTTCATATTTTGGTGTAATTTGTTTACCAGATTTCTCGTCTCTACCTCCATTAATAGCATATAACAAAGTTTTAGCTAAATTTGCTCTAGCTCCAAAGAATTGCATTTGTTTTCCTATTTTCATTGGAGATACACAACATGCGATACCATAATCATCGCCTAAAGTAATTCTCATTAAATCATCATTCTCATACTGAATGGAAGAAGTTTTAATAGACAACTTGGTTGTGAAATTTTTAAATCCTTCTGGTAGTTTAGTAGACCATAGAACAGTTAAATTTGGTTCTGGTGCAGGTCCTAAAGTTTGAAGTGTATGAAGAACCCTAAATGAGTTTTTGGTTACAAGAGTTCTTCCATCAATTCCCATACCACCAATACTTTCAGTTACCCAAACAGGGTCACCACTAAATAGTTCATTATATTCAGGTGTTCTTAAAAAACGAACTAACCTTAATTTCATAACAAAATGATCCATAATCTCTTGTGCTTGTTCTTCTGTTAAGGTACCATTTTTTAAATCTCTTTCAAAATAAATATCTAAGAAAGTAGAAGTTCTACCAATACTCATAGCAGCACCATTTTGATCTTTGATAGCAGCTAAATAACCAAAATATAACCATTGGACAGCTTCTTTTGCATTTGTTGCAGGTTTAGAAATGTCAAATCCATATTTAGAAGCCATTACCTTTAATTCATTGAAAGCTATAATTTGTTCACTAATTTCTTCTCTTTCACGAATAACGGATTCGGTTAATTCATCTACATTTAGAACATCTAATTCCTGTTTCTTTTCTTCGATTAAGCAATCAATTCCATATAAAGCAACTCTTCTGTAATCTCCAATAATTCTTCCACGACCATACCCATCAGGAAGACCAGTGATTAAATGAGAACTTCTAGCAGCTCTAATATCAGGTGTGTAAACACTAAATACACCATCGTTATGGGTTTTTCTATATTTATGGAAAATTTCAGCTGTTTCTGAATCTATTTTTCTTCCATAGGCTTCGCAAGATTTTTCTACAATTCTAATTCCTCCAAATGGCATGATAGCTCTTTTTAAAGGTGCATCTGTCTGAAGTCCAACAATATCTTCTAATTCTTTATTAATATAGCCAGCTTCATGACTAGATACCGTAGAAGGTGTTTTGGTATCAATGTCTAAAACACCACCAGGTGCATCATGCTCTTTTTTATATAAATCTAATACTTCATTCCATAATTTTTGTGTTTTCTCACTAGCTCCTGATAAAAAGCTATCATCTCCTTCATATGGAGTATAATTTCTTTGGATAAAATCTCTGACATTTATTTCATTTTGCCAGTCTCCCTTGTTAAAACCATTCCATTGTTCAAATTTCATATAGTTACCTCCTTATAATATATATTATTATTAACATTTTTACTAAATATTATCATAGCATAAATAGAAAGTATTAGCAATATTTTCTATCAATTATCTAATGGTTTAGAAAATATTTTAGGCATAATAGAAAAGATAAGGAAATTAATATAAACAATAGCAGATTGTTTTCTTATTTTTATAAATTAATATGCTAAAATATAAATAACTTCTATTTGCAAAAATAGTTGTTGGGGCTTGTATATAGTGTCGAACGCCAATTCTAATCACTATATGCAAGTTATTTTTTTGATATTTACAAGAGTTTTTCTACTTTTTCTAATAACACCATTTCCTTGTTTTTGTATCTCTCCCTTACTTGATTATATTATACTATATGTGTACACAAAGGTTAATGCTTTTTTGAAAATTTTTTTATTTTTTTTCAACTTTATTTGTACTTATAAAATAGTCAATACTATTTAATAACCAATCTTTAAAACTCAAGTTTTTTTCTTCTAAAAGTTCTTTAAAAACTGTTGCTTTTTCTTCTTCAATATATGCTTGAAATCTTACTTGACCTTCTCTGTCACTCATATGAAAACCTCCTTTTTATATTATTATTTCTTATAATCATATTATAACATAAGTGTACACAAATCACAATGCTTTTATCAAATTTTTTGATATTTTTTACTTTTTTATTTTCTTTCTTGTTTCCATTCTAATTCACTAATGCCACCATTTACACATTTGTCATAATTACGATGATTTTCTAAATCTTCGGTATGTATTTGATATATTCCAACTGACTTTGCAAGTTTTCTTTTAGGATTTATATTGTCATTAAATCTTTCATAAAATTCAAGGTTAATAATGTAATTATCATTTGACAACCAGCCATCTTTTTTTATTGTTTTATCACTTATATATTTTGAATATATACTATATTCTCCGTTTGAATATTCATAAAATAATTTTTTCATTTTTTCCCTCCTAAAATTTTATTTTATAGGGAAGAGGTATAGTCTCTAACCCTTATAATTGCTTATCAATTAAGTTATATATTAACCATTTATACAAGTTAAACTTAAATATTCTATAACTAATTAATTGTATTGTCATAAATACTATAAAGCTAATTAGTATATATATTGCTAGTAGTCCTATATCAAATATTAATATTGCTAAACTTTCTAAAATGTTCATTTATTTAGCCCTCCTGCGATGTTTACTTGACTTAATTCCATTGTTTTTGATAGAAATTGTAAGCTATTTTTTATAAATTCTTGTACGTCCATATTTTTTGATATATCTATTTTTATATTTGTGTTATTAGCTTTTTGCAATGTTTGTAATGCTTTTATTTGTCGTTTTGCTTCTCTAAGTTCCTTTTTTAATGAGTTAACCTCTTTTTGTAATTCAATATTTTTATTCTTTGTTTCTTCGTGTCTCTGTTCTTCTCCTCTTAACATTCTTATTAGACCTTCTTCTTTAAAATATAACTTTTCAACTTCTTTAATTATGTTTTCTTTTTTCATAATAAAAATACCTCCATTTATAAATCATTTTTTCAACTCTTTACAAATAAAAGGTATTATGCTAAAATATAAATAAGCAATTACAATTTATTTGTAAATTGTTTTGATGTGATATAGTGTTTTGTTTTCCAGACGTGAACACTATATCTTTTTTATTTTTGTAAATACTCCGAACATATCATCCTTACAAGCGCTGCTAGTGATATGTTTTTCTTTTTTGCTTCCTCTTGTAATCTTTCGTACAAGTCGGAAGGCATTGTCATATTTAAAGTTTTATCATTCAATTTTTTATTTCCTCCTTTCTCTTAACTTAATATTATTATACTACATATATTGTAGCAAGTCAATAGCTTTTATAAAACTTTTTAATATTTTTTAATAAAAAAATAAGGGTGTGTTAACCCTTATTAATAATCGCATTTATTGTTGATTCAACTTTTTTTGCTTCATTTAATAACAAATTATATTTATTAGATGTTGTGTTTATACTATAATTTGAAATTATTATTTGCTCAAAAGGAAAGTTTAAATTTGATGTTTGTATGTCAATAGCTAGTTTATTACAAAATTCGTTGATATTTCCGTCTAACATTTTAGTGATTCCTTTGTCAGAATGCACAATATCTTTTGAAGTTTGTTGAGATATAGAACATTTTAAAAGTTCATTAAATTTAAAGATATTGTTGTTTAGTTTTATCAAGTTTTCGTTTTCTTTTATGTACGCATTATTGACAATAATCTGCCAACCTTCATTTTGATGTTGTTCATTTTGTTTCTTTATTTCGTTTTTATTCTGTGCATTTCCTATTATAACGATAACTACAACTAATATTAAAGCACCAATCATATAAAATATTACTTCCATTTTAACCCCCTTTTTATAAATAAAGGCTATATTTCAAACCTTTATTGTCCTTTACTAATTACTAATATTTTTATTTTCCTCCTTTCATTCCTAAATACATTCCTATTGCTATACTTATACTTGCTAATTTACTTATTATCAAATACATACTTACTATAAATGCTAAAAATTCTACCCAGTTAATTCCTACTTTTTTATTTTTTCATTTTTTATAAATACCGTATTTTTTCCTCCTTTTATTTAATATATTAATACTATAACATAGAATAAAATTAATGTATGTCGAATGTTGTCGAATATTGTCGAATATTATATATTGTATGATTATGTTATATTATAAAATTATATGTGATATTATATATTTGTTCTTCTTCCAATTTTATATGTTTATAATAAAAAATACTAGCGATTGCGTTCACTAGTATTTTTTGTTCTTCTTTTTTGTATGAATTACATCAACATTATATTAACATATATTATTTAATATGTCAAATATTATTTAGTAGTATTATATATAGTATATCTATATATTATGTATTGATTATATTATTGTTTATTATTTAATATGTATTAGTATAATGTATTTATTATTCTTATTTAATGTGTATTATTAATAGTAGTATTGTTATTATTAGTGTAAAGTAACATTGCTTTACATATTTATTTTATTTAAAATACAGTCATATCAATACTTTTAAAACTTTCGATATTGTGATATGATATAACGTAGTAATATCAATACTTGTAGCAATTAGCATTTACATTCTACTTTAATAATATTCATAATAAACATCTTTACCAAAAACTAAATCATGATTTTTAGTGATTTTATCTGTCATACATGAAATTCTTAATCTTTTTATATCTTTTAAATCGGATTGAAAGAATAAGTAACCATTAATAGTTTGGTTTGCAGGGATTTTTGAATCTAGTACCTGATTTCCTTTTCCTGATGATGAAAAATAGGTAGGATAACCAGCTTGTTGTGTATCAATTTCGTTATCATTAGAATCTAGTAATGTAAAATTATATAATGATATGGTTTCTTCTTTATTTGTAGGATTTGTAATAGAAAACTTAATTCCTATATAAGCTACAGTATTATAAAAATCTTTTTCATAAAAGGGTTCATCAATGGCATCAATTTTAATAGAAATTTTTTGACCTTGTTCGTTTATAGTAAGAGATTCTCTACTATTTACTGTATACCCATTTGAGTTTGACAGACCGTTTAAAAATTATATGTGAGAGATATAGATAATTTTACGATACCTAGAGGAGCTAGAGGAAATTCAGCATGGACAGAAGATTGGGATTTAGCAGTTAGGTCATTTACTAAAAAAAGAGAAATAAACAAAATTGTTTTTACTGATGGCTATCCTTGTCCTGGAACTATGCCAAAAGAGGATTTAAAAAGAGAAAATATTATTTGGTTAGTTTATGGAAATAAAGATTTTAAACCCTGTTGCGGTAAGGTTATAAACATTACTGAAAAACAATTAGAACAATTACATCAAGTTGATAAAAGAATTTCTATGGAAGATATGAGTAGATAAAATTAAAACAAAGTTCATTCTATTTTAATGTTAGAATGGACTTTATTTTATGTAGTTAGTAAATTCCATATTTTATTATTATCAGATAAATCAAAGATTTCCTTTTTAAAATTAACCCTTTTTAAAGCAACTTTGCTAATAGAGTAAACATTAGGCTCATTAGCAAATAAAAAAACACTAATAAAAGGTAAGGAAAATAGTGTTGAAAAGATATTTTTATTTGTTTCATTAATATCAAAATTCCTGCTTTTATTAAATCTGGATTAAAACTTCCATTAAATCTATAAATTTTATTATTAGAAAGTTTTAACAAAAATACTTCTGAAGAATCAGGTATTGAATAATGAATAACATTAATATTATCTAAATTTCTTGTATTATAATCTTTTAAGACAAAACAGGGAATATCATTTGTATCCCTTAAAATAGCCAATGTATTATTGGGTAATTCGTTTATTTTATCACAAGTAGTTAATATTTCTGACATAAAAGCCACCTCTTAAAACAAAATTGTATTATGATTATAACATTTTATATGAAAAAATCAACTAAATATGGAGAAGTGGATATAAAAAAACTCTAAAAAGTAGGGGAGAGTAAGAAGAAAAAAATTTAAGTGTATATATTTTTTTTATAAAATAAATGTGCTAAAATATAAATGTATTCAAAATTAGTCACTATAAGGTAAAATCTTATTAGTGATACCTGGAAACAGGGTAAGCTGATTTATTCAGTATGACTTTGCTTTTTAGCAAAGGTAAAGTAAGTAGCACTTTAAATAATGCCACTTATAGTTAAAACACAGCTATAGGGGGAATTGTGCTTAAAATTAAATAAAACAAAATTAACAGGTAAGATTATAAAATCAAACTTGTTATTTTTTTGTTTAAAAAAGTGAAAGGAGGATAGATTAATAGTTTTTGAATACAAAATAAAAAGAATTTATAAAAAGGAGGGAAAAGATTTGAAAACTTTTAACTATGAATCAAATTGTGTAAAATACAGAGATTGTTTTTTTGATATGGGAGAATATCGTAAAGGTAGAATTAGCTTATCTATATATGGCTATGTAGGAGATGACAAAGATGTATCTCATATATCTAATGTAACAGTTGATGTAGAAGATGATTTATTAGAAAATCAAATTGTAGTTGACAATTATGGAAATAGCAATTTAATAAGTTTTCTAATGGATTTAGGAATTGTAAAAAGCATTGTAGGAAGAGTAGGTGTTAAACTTATTGCATTGCCAGTAGTAGAAATTGATTTAGAAAAACTAAAAGAATATAGTTACGATAAGGAGGTCTTGCGATATGCTAGTTAGTCATTCTTGGTGTGAAGAAACAGCAAACGACATACTATATGAAGTTGAACAATTACTATGTGATAATGACATAAAAATTAATAACAAAGATCCAAAACAAAACAAATTTGAAGGAGAAGATTCGTACATCAATATAAAAGATTATAATGAATTAAAAGAAAAAATAACAAAGCAGTTAATAGAACTTGTAGAATATACAGAATATCAAATAGAAGAAGCTGCTTAAAATGGAAGGAGAAAAAATAGTATGGATATACAAAATCTAGTAAGAGAAAGAGTAATTGGAAATATAAAAACAGGAATGAAAGGAGAAAATGGATTGCCTAAAAAATTATCTTATTTTCATGTAGAAGAAGATAAAGGAACAACTTATGAAATGGTAGATATTTTTAAGCAATTATATCCAGGAAAACCAACATCATTAAAAATAAGGTTTACATCCGAAAATCCTTTTAATTTTAAATTTAAAAGATATGTAAATGGAAAAGCAGTATGTATTGGAAATGATACAAAAGCAATAACAGTTGGAAAAGATGATAGAGGGAATAATGCACAGGTAGAAATAGACTGTGGGGAACAATGTCAACATAGGCAAAATGGTAAATGCAAATTAAAAGGTAGCCTAAAGTTCGTATTAGATGGAATTGAAGCAGGAGGTGTATGGAATTTAAGTACATCTGGAGGAATTTCTTTATCTAATATTGCATCAGAAATTATAAAATATAAAAAGGCTGGAATGAGTATAGTAGATGTTCCGTTTGAACTAACTTTAACAGAACAAGAAAGTCTTGCCTATGGAAAATATTATAGTATTGATTTACACCGTTTAGATATAAAGCCACAATTAACAGGAGAAAGACCTCAAATAGAAGATAAACAAATACCTAATAAGCAAGAAAGTAAGCAATTAACAGAGGGAAAAAAAGAAACTAAAAAGGAGACTAAAAAGGAAAAAGTAGAAGAAAAAGCAAAAGAACCTGAAGTAATTGATAAGCCTAAACCAGAAGAGAAAAAAGAAGAACAACCAAAAGAGGATTTTTCAAATTATCTAACTGTTAAAAAATTTATGCCTACAATAATTAATAATGCAAAATTCGACAAAATTATTTTTGAAGATATTAACTCTCAAGATGTTGAATATGTATTACATCCAAAAGCAAACCAAGAATTAATAAAATGTATGCCAGGAACTGTTATAGAAATGATAAGTTCTAAAGTTGAAGCAGATAGAAATATTCTTTGTAAATATGAAATAAAACAAAGAATAGATGCTGATGGAAGTATAACAGAAATAAATAATAATGAAATGAAAGAAGCAGTTTAATATGGAGATTAAACCGCTTTTTATATTAATAATGAAAGGAAATTTTTAAAATGTTGAAGTTAATAAAAAAATCCCTAATCATATTATTACTTATTACTATAGATTCTATAGTTTTTATTAGTAAAAGTATATACAAATTCTACACAAAAAACAAGTCTAAAATAGAAAAAATTGCAAAAAGTTTTTATATTGAACTAAAAGAAGAATTAGCACGATAATAGGAAAGTGGAATATGAGAAATAAATATAACTATGGTGAATTAGTTAAAGTAAATGGTATAGGGAAAATTTATGGAAAAGTAAAAAATAAACTAGGATTTATACTTGAAAAAGACAGTTATTATGCAGATTACTATATAGATTTAATTTTTGGTAAAAAAGACTGGTTTAAAGAAAAATCAATTGAAAGAATACTAGGTAAAAAGAAAAACAAAGTAGAAAGATATCAAATCAGATTATGTACTACTGTAGATGGATATGAATTAATAAAACATAATTTACAAGAAAATGAGCCAATAAGCAATAATAAATTAGGTCAAATAAACATATATAAAAGATTTAGCAAAAAAGGAAAAGATTATATTATAGTTGGTTGGAGTTCTGTTTTCTGGCCTGTGAGTAATAAAAGCATTCATATCATAGAAAATACAATAAAGACTTTTAAAAAGCTAGATATACCATTTCAATATATTGTAATGAATGAAGAAAATATCACAGATATCGAAATATACGAATTTACAGATAATGACAACAATGTAGAAGTATTTTCAATTGAAAGAAAAATAAAAATTAAAAATTTAAAACAAAGACCACCATTTGAGTGGTAGGAAAGGATAAAAAATGATAGCAAATAAAATATTAAATGTAATGACAAAAATTGGACCAATCATAAAAGATAAAACAAACGAAGAAAAAGGCTTTGAATATGCATCTTTAGCAAACATTATTTTAAAAGCAAGAGAAGCTATGATTGAAGAAAAAATTATTATGATTTCTCATAAAGTAGAGCAAATAGTACAAAAAGGAAATAATGTAACACTTAGTATGATTTACAGATTTTATGATACTGAAAAAAATGAAAAAGGAGAAAACGAATATATTGATGTTAATATAGCAGGAGAAGGTTGCGACAAAGAAGGATGGGCAACATATAAAGCATTAAGTGGGGCTTATAAGTATGCTATAACACAAACTTTTGCTATTCCAACACTAGATGATGCTGAAAAATCTAAACTAACAAATAATAGTGAAACAGAAAACGAAGAAACAGAAGAATCTATATTAGATGGTGGAGGACTAAACGAAAATAAAATAGAAAGCATACTAGGTGATCCAAGTGTAGAAGATTTTAACAGCTTATTTGAATTAGGTGGAAAAGCCATGTAGAAAGGAAGAATGCTATGTATATAAAAAGAATTAATAATGTAGTAGGTTATAAAGACCTACCAGATGGATTTAATGCAGATTTTAGTGAAAATATGAATTATATAGTAGGAGCAAATTTTCAAAGAAAAACTACAACAGGAAGCCTATTTAATTGGTGTTTAACTGGTACAAGTCTATATGGAAATGAAAGAGAACAAGTGGCAAATGACAAAACAAAAACATCAAATGTTATAGTAGATATTACATTTATAGATAATTATGGAATAGAGCATAGGCTTGTTAGAGATAAGGGAAAACAAATGAATTTAACTCTTGATGGAAAAGAAATACAGCAAGAAATGTTAGCAGTGTTTTATAAAGACAAAGATATTTTCCTAGTATCTCATAATCCATATTACTTTGCATCATTAGAACCAAAGGAACAAAAAAATTTGATAAGAAAAATTGTACCAGCAATATCTCCAGAAGAATCTTTTGAACTTTTAACAAAAGAAGAACAAACTATAATAGAAAATCCAATTGAATATTTAAGCAGTTATACAGATAAAAGAAACGAAGAAATAAACGAATTGCAAAAAGAATACGACAGAAATTCTGGAATGTTACAGACATATAAAACAATAGCTTTAAATCAAGTTGGAGAAACATCAGAGTTTGAAAAAGAAGAAATGTTACAAGAACTACAAAAAAGATATGATGTTTTATCAATGGATTTAGGAAATTCTAGTTTAGAAGATTTACAAAAAAGCATTAACAGAATAAACGAAAGGCTAGAAGAAATATTTAAAGACAAATTAATTGATATAACTGAAAATTATAATAAAGAAAGTAACAAACTAAAAGATGTTGATAAAGAACAATCTATATGTCCTTCTTGTCGACAAGAAATAAAAGACAGTGAAGCAAAAGAACATTTAAAACAGTTTTATCAAAAGCAACTTGATAAATGGCAAGAAAAAGCAAATAAATTAAAAGAAGATGCTACACAGTTGGCAAATGAAAGAAAATCAAAACAAGAGATTTTTGAAAAATTAAATACATCAGATATGCAAAAACTAACACAAGAGAAAGATGAAATAAAATCACAAATTGACATTTTACAACAGGAGAAAAACAATATTTTATTACAAAATAGAGAAATACAAGTAAGACAAGAACAAATAAAAGATGCTAAAAATAATATAGAGTTATTAGAAAAGACACAACAAGAAATTTTAGATTCTATTGAAAAAAATAAAAAACAAAAAGAAATAGCAAATAAGCTAAAAAGGTTAGTAATAGAAAAGCAAAAGGAAATAATAGATAATTTTTTAAACAAAGTAGATATACAATTTAGCAAAATAAATAAATCAAATGACAAAATATCAGAATGTTGTGAAATTTACTATGAAGGTAGGGAATATAAAAAACTATCTAAATCACAACAAGCTAGAGCATGTTTAGAAATATCAAATTTATTTAATAATTTATCTGGAATAAAAGCACCAGTCTTTTTTGATGATGGAGAATCTACAACAGATATACAAGAAATGATAAACACACAAATGGTTATATCATTAGTTATAAAATATAATCCGTTGGAAATTCTTTATGATTATTCAGATGTATTAGATAGAAAGAAAAAATCTATTGAAAGAGAAGTTGAAGAAAATAGTAGCTTTGTAGTACAACAAGCTGCATAGAAAAGTAAGTTATCAAGTAGATAGCTTTTTATTTTTATAGGGAGGAAATTGTAAATATGAAAAAATTTGAAAGTGTAATAATATTAAAACCTAATTTAATGAAAGATGAAATAAAAGAAATACTTGAAAAGGTGGAAGAAACAATCCAAAAAGTGGCTAAAATTACGAATAAGCAAGAAATAGGAATAAAGAAATTAGCCTATGAAATTAAAAAATGTAAAGAAGGCTATTATGTAGTGCATCAATTTGAAATAAAACAAGAAAATGAAAATAGCGAAGATGACATAGCAAGTATTGAAAGATACTTTAGAACACAAGAAGAAATCATAAAATTTATAATAGTAAAGAGGGATTAGAAGATGATAATTTACATAGTATATCAAAAGTTTTATGCTGATTTTGAGAATGGTTTAGATGATGAAGTTTATATAGAATGTGGATATAAAAATAAAAGAAAAGCAGTAAAAAAAGCAAAAGAATTAATGAACCATGCAAAATCAAATCATTTATATATTGATGAAGATATAAGAAACAAAAGAAATCCATTTAAAAATAATAATTGGGTGGATTTATATAAAGAAGAAAATGAGCAAGAAGAAAGAGTTAGTAGCATTATAATGGAAGAAATAAAATTAGTTGCATGAAAGGAATGAAAAGATATGAATAAAGTATGTTTAATTGGAAGATTAACAAAAGATCCAGAAGTAAGATACACACAAACAAATAATACATTAGTTGCAAATTTTACAGTAGCAGTTAATAGAAGATTCAAAAAGGAAACAGATGAAATAACAGCAGATTTTATACCAATTATTGCTTGGTCTAAAACAGGAGAGTTCTGTTCTAGTTATTTTAAAAAGGGACAACAAGTTGGTATATGTGGAAGAATACAAACAAGAAATTGGGATGATGATGAAGGTCAAAAACATTATGCTACAGAAGTTATAGCAGAAGATGTATTTTTTGCTGATAGTAAAAAAGATAATGATGGTTTTGACAATCCTTTTGGAACAAATACAACAAGTGATTTTGAAGTCTCAGCTTCAGATGATTTGCCTTTTTGATGGGAGGAAATATGATAGAACTATTAATACAATTAGCTTTTGAACAACGGCAAAGCATATCAAAGAATATGGGATAAAATAGATTTAGATAACATAGTAGATTTTAATGATATAATATTTGCTAATAATTGTGGAGCAGAGTGGAATTTTAAAGGAGATATGCAAAATTTGCCTGAGTTATTCAAAACTAAAAATATAAAACAAGACAGAATAGATGCCCTAAATGAAATAGCAAAGGATTTAGAGAAAATAAAAATGATAGTAAAAAAATTGGAAAAAGTAGATTGAAATATATCTACTTTTTAAATTTTATAAAAGGAAGGAAAATAAAGTAAAATGGAAAATAAGAAATACGAATTGTTTATAAATTTATTGAATTTTAGTAAAGAGAAATATTCAACAGAAAAAGTTTTTAAAGACTTCATATCATTATTTGCTATTAGTTTAAGTAATAAAGTAGTTTTTAACAAGAAAAATAGTGATAAGTATGAAGAAATATATCAAAGCTATGAAAAAGAAGAACAACCTTATTTTTATGCTTTATCAACAGAATTAACAAGAATATTTTGTAATGAAAAAGATCCATATGATGTATTAGGAGATATTTATCAAAAAGTTACAAAAAGTAATTACTTGAAATTGTTAAATAATAATAGTCCATTACAAGAAGTTGGTAAAAAGCTACAGGGAATAATTAATATAAATAAAAAGACTAATAATGGAAATATGATAGAAGTAAACTGTGGTAGTGGAGCAATGATACTTGCTTATGCAAGTAATCTAAAAATGTTTAAACTAGATTATAAAAAGGATTTACAAGTAACAGCAATTGACACTGATATTATAAATGTATTTATGACTTATATTCAAATGTGGTTTTTTGATATAGCAGCAACAGTAATTTTAGTTGATGAAAAATCAAATAGAGAAGTAATGCGATTATATACACCAGCATACGAAGATGAAGAAGAAAATTTAATGGTAGCATAGGAGAAAGAAAGGTGAATTATTATGGAAGAGAAAAAAAGAATAAGTGCATACCAGAAGTTAGTAGAAGGTATTGAAAATATTATAGAAAGTGGTAAATATACAGAATTTTTAAAGTTTATGAAGAAATTTCACCATTATAGTTTTAATAATCGATTACTTATATTCGCACAAAATCCAGAAGCTACAAGAGTAGCTGGATATTGCACTTGGAAAGAATTAGGAAGAGGAGTAAAATCCAATCCTAAAAAAATATTTATACTAAAACCTATTCCATGTAAAATAAAAAAAGAAAAACAAAAGGAACTTTTAGAAAATGATGATGAAACAATTACATTAATGAAATATGGATGGACCATAGTATATGATATTAGTGATACTTATATAAGAGAAAATCAAAAAGAAGTACCATTATTTGATGATATAAAGTTAAATACAAGTAGTAGTAATAAATTATATGATATATTGTTAAAGATAAGCCCTGTAAAAGTTGATATAGAAAGCACAGGAAATGGATCAGATGGATATTATAGTGAATTAGGAAACAGAATAGTTTTATCGCCTAACCAATCAGCAGATGATATGACAGCTACATTATTACATGAAATGAGCCATGCTTTGTATGATGATTTTGATTATTCAAAAGAAAGAAATTTAAGCGAAATATTTGTAGAATCAATAGCATACATAACAGCTGATTATTTTGGATTAGATACAAGTAAATGTAGTTTTTCATATATCACAAAATGGAGTAAGGGAGACACTAAAGACTTATTGAAATTAGGAACTAAAATACAAGAGGCTTCAGATAAGTTAATAAATAAAATTGAAGAATATATGAAAGTTGAAGATAGACAAGTCGCATAAGGAGGAATTTATAAATGCAAAATAATGTATATGAATGTATTAATATCAGTAATGTAATGAATAAATTAAATTTGGAAAAAATACATCAAATAGGAAATAATATATATGTAAAATGTCCTTTTTGTCAAAATAAGAATGAAAAAAATGGATATATGAAAATTAATACAATCAATAATTTATATATATGTGATAATTGTGAATCAACTGGAACTTCAATAGAATTATATGCAAAAATGAAATACATATCTACAAAAGAAGCATTTAAACGATTAT
>CAPBNZ010000007.1:40243-42054 GCA_948585895.1 uncultured Clostridia bacterium
AACCTATATTAGATAATATACCATATGTATATAATAATCCGATAAAAGATGAGTATTATAGAGATTTAGTTTATAGTAAGTTTTTAGATTTGCAACATCTAACTAAAAAGCACAGAGAAAAATTAAAGAAAATGAAATTTACAGATGATTATATTTCAGAAAATCAATTTAAAAGTATTGAAAATAGAGAAAATAAGAAAAAAGAAATCTGTAAAAAACTACAAGAACAAGGACTAAAATTAGATGGCATATCAGGTTTTTTTCAGGATACTGACTTCAAGTGGACTTATAAATCACATAAAGGTATATTTATTCCAGCTTTTTTTAATAACAAAATACAAGGATTGAGAATATTTTTAGATGATAAATACAAAAAGGATACTGAAAATATATGGTTTTCTAGTAATAATTTATATAATGGAACAAAAGCAAATAATTGGCCTATTGTTTTAAAAGAAAAATCAATTAATTGGATAGACATGTATAATTCAAAAGTTAATAACACCATTATAATTGCAACAGAGATTATATTAGCACACAAATTATTTAATAATACACATAAAACAGTAATAGGAGTTCCAAATAATATTGATAAAGATATTCTACTAAACATAGTAAAGACAATGAAAGCAACAGAAGTATTTTTATATGTTGATAATTATACAATATTACATACTAGCACATTTATGTATAGAAATATAATCGAGCAATTAGAAAACGAAGGAATAAAAGTTAATTTTAGAGTAGCTTTAGTTGATGCACATACTGAAAATGTCTTACAAGAATTAAATGAAATACAAGAAAAAGTAGCATAAAGGAGGAAATGCTTATTGAAGAGAAAAAAGGAAATTGAAATATCAAATAAAGTAATAAATATACTAAAGAATAAAGGTTTTAGAATTAATAAATATTATGCTAAAACGACTAGAAGTATTTATATAAAATTAGATTATGGTGTATGTGGAGGAATACGAATTAGTGATCATAAAGGCAAAAAGAAATACAGATATAAATTTAATCTTATAAAAGGTTATAAAGGACCAAAACAAATACTAGACAGAGGCTATAATAGGTTATATTACAATTATGAGAATACAGATGAATTGATTATAGATATTGAAAAGGAAAAAATTGATAAAGTCCAAAAATATGGCATAATAAACTATAAAAAATTTATGATAAAAAATGCAAAAGATGATTTATATAAATCATTTGAAAAAGCTGCATAAAGGAAAAGGTGGAACAATATAATTCCATCTTTTTTTGAATAAAAAGAGGTGAAAAAATTGTTTAATAAAGAATTTTATCCTACTCCTAAATGGTTAATAAAGAAAATGTTAGATAGCATAGATATAAAAAAAGTAAAGTACATATTAGAGCCATCAGCTGGAAAAGGGGATATTATTGATGAAATAAAAGAAAAATACGACAATTGTTATGGTTATAGATATAGTAAATCAGATGTTGATATAGATGCAATAGAAGTTGATGATAATTTAAGATTACTCTTAAAAGGAAAAGAATATAAGGTAGTACATAATGATTTTCTAAAATTTAATACATTCAAAAAATATGACTTAATTGTGATGAATCCTCCATTTTCTTGTGGAGATAAACATTTATTAAAAGCAATAGAAATGCAAAAAGATGGAGGAGCAATTATATGTTTGCTAAATGCAGAAACAATTAGAAATCCATATAGCAATACAAGAAAAGATTTAAAAAGAAAATTAACAGAATTAGAAGCTAAAATTGAATTTTTAGAAAATGCTTTTGTATATGCAGAAAATGAAACAAATGTTGAAATTGCT
>CAPBNZ010000007.1:42068-45299 GCA_948585895.1 uncultured Clostridia bacterium
ATATTCTACCACCAGAAAAAGAATCTTTTATTTTAAGAGAATTAAGACAAGAAGAAACCATAGATGAGTACCAAGAAAGAGAATATAAAGATTTAATAGAAGATGACTTTTTAAAGCAAATAGTTGATAGATACAATATGGAACTGAAAGCAGGAATAAAACTAATCAATGAACACAATGCTATAAAACCATTTATTCTAAAATACATTGAAGGAGATTATGATAGAGAAGCTCCAATGTTGAAATTAACATTAAATGAATATAACGAAAGCAAAGAAGTTACAATTAATGATTTTGTAAAATCAATAAGGAGAAAATATTGGAAAGCATTATTTAGCAACAAGAAATTTATAAGTAAGTTGACTAATAATTTACAAAATGATTACTACAACAGAGTTAGTGAATTAAAAGAGTATGATTTTTCACTCTATAATATATATACAATTCGATGTGAAATGCAAAACAAAACAGTAAAGGGAATTGAAGATACTATTTTAAATTTATTTGAAGAGTTTTCTAATAAACATCATTGGTATGATGAAATGAGTAAAAATATTCATTATTATAATGGCTGGAAGACTAATAAAGCATGGATTGTAAATAAGAAAGTTATAATTCCATTAAATGCATTTTCAAGTTGGAGTGGTAAACTAGATTATAGTTACAATGTATCAAATAAATTATTAGATATAGAAAAAGTGTTTAACTATTTAGATGGCAATTTAACACAAAATGTATCTTTAGAAGCTACACTTAAATTGGCAGAAGAAAATTGGCAAACTAAAAAAATACCTTTAAAGTTTTTTAATGTAACATTTTACAAAAAGGGTACATGTCATATAGAGTTTACAAATTTAGATTTGCTAAAGAAATTCAATATATATGGAAGTCAAAAAAAGAATTGGCTACCACCAACATATGGAAAGGTACAATATAATGAAATGACAAAGGAAGAAAAAGCTGTTATAGATGAATTTGAAGGCAAAGAAAGCTATGAAAGAACGATGTCAAATACAGATTATTTTATTGTAGAAAGCAATGATTTATTGCAATTATCAGCATAAATAAAAATATAAAAAAGAAGGGATTGAGAATATGGATGGAATACAAAAACTATCTGAAATGATAAAAGGTCAAAAAGATAAAAGTTTGATAAAAATTGTTAGTTATCTTATGTTACAAAAAGATATGGAACAGGATTTTTTAAAAGAAGAAAAAGACTTAAAAGAAATGGCTGAATACATAAAAGGATTAGCAAAAAAAGAAGCGGTTAATGGAGTAGCAATAATAGAAGATGAAACAGTATTTAGCTGGGCTAAAGAATATTTTATTAAATCGAATAAAGAACTAGGAATCAAGAAAACTAAACTAGAAAAAGGAAAACATGGAGATGTAACAAAAGTTGAAATTGAAGATGATGAATTTGGATCAATTTTTGGAACTATAACAGAAAATACAGAAGAAAAGAAAGATGAAATTGAACAAATTTCATTATTTGCAGCATAGGGGGACAAGACAATGTATATACGAAAAGATATAAGAGAATTTATGGAAAAAATGCCTAAAGAGATGAAATTACCTAAACATTGGAGAAAATTTATACATGAATATGATGCAGAATATAATTTATTAATAAAACATGGAAAAGAATATGAATGCACTAATTGTGGTAAATATTTTTACAGTGAACAAGTTGAAGGTAAAGGATGTTGGGATATATGCCCTTTTTGTGGAGGTCAATATGATGTAAGAAGAAGTAATCTAAAAAATTACTTCTTTTTATATGATTTAGCAATGGTAGATAATATAGACAACAAATTAGTATTACGATATTTTGAAGTTTGGAGAAAATATAATTATAAGAAAAGAAGATTTGATGATGATGTAGTAGAATATGCTAGAATTGTTCCAGAACTAGATATTGAATTAGTAAATGATAGATTTGTTAAATATATGGCATTTGAAAGGGTATATCATACTAAGAAAATAAAGAAATGGAGAGTTTTTACAGGAATGTATGGACTAAGTCAATATTATAAAGGAATCTATTTAGAAAATATAAACGAAAAGATAAAAGGAACAATTTATCAATATGCACCGTTAGCAGAGGCAGTAATGTATTTAGGAAATAATAAAACAGATTTTTTAAAGGTATTAGAAAAAGCAAAATATCCTAGTTTTGAATTATTAATGAAAATGGAATTGAAAAAATTAGCCTTAGATTGTCCAAAAAACTTTAATGTAAAAGGAAATTTTGAAAAAAGATTTGGAGTAGAAAAAGAGTTTTACAATTTTATGAAAAGACATGATATTTCATATGAAGAATTACAAGTGTTACAATTAACAAAAAGAGCTAATATGGATAAAATACAAAGATTATTGAAAATATCATATTCTAATATAGAAGATCTTAAAAAAGTCAGTAAATATATTGATTTAATAAAAATAGAAGAATATTCAAAGAAACAAAATAGATTTTCAATTCATAGTTATTTAGATTATATTAGAAACTTGGAGAAATTAGAGATACCACTTACTAAAAAGAAATTACTTCCTGAAAACTTTATTGAAGCACATGATATGAGTGTAAGTAAGGTTAAAATAGTGGGAAGTAAAGTTTTATGTAAGAAAATTAAACAAAGATACAATGAATTAGAAAAGAACAAATATAACAATGAGGTATTTTTTATACGACCAGCTAAAACATTAAATGATATGAAAGATGAAGCAAAACAACAAAATAATTGTGTTTATACCAATTATAGTGAAAGTTATGCTTGGGGAGATACAGATATATTTTTTTTAAGAGAATTAAAAAGTCCAAAAAAATCATTAGTTACAGTTGAAGTACGAAATAATAAAATTAGACAGAAATATCAAGGAGGAAATGAACTAGTTACAGAAGAACAAAAGAAATTTTTAAACTTATGGGAGAAACAAGTAATACAAAAGGTAGCTTAAAAAATAGTAGGAGATATTTTCTCCTACTAACACTAATAATAAGCATAAAAAAGTACATTGAATAGTGTATTTTTCTATGCTTATTATTAGAATAGAAAAAATTTTTTTTGAAATTGTAATTTTAAAATAATAAAGACTAAAATATAGACATAGGCTTATAAAAATAAAGGAAGGAGAATCATATGGAAGAAAATATTAATTTTGCAGATATTATCAAAATATTGATAGGAGATAAAAAGTATCTTGAATTTTTAACAAAGATAGCCAAAG
>CAPBNZ010000008.1:0-12449 GCA_948585895.1 uncultured Clostridia bacterium
ATTATGCTAGTCCTTACTATGATTGTAGCACATACCATTCTGTCTATGCCAAGAAACATTTTAGTTTCTACTAAATCAGCAACTATTATTAATTTAATCTTTGTCAGTATTTTAGCTGTTATGATTGCTTATTTCATTGTTAAATTACTAAAAAACTTTCCTGGACAAGATATCATTGATATTTCTGAATACTTGGGCGGAAAAACTTTTAAAACTATTATTGGTACTATTTTTATTTTATATTTTTTAGTTAGTTCTAGCATTTTACTTAGAAATTTTTGCGAAAGTATTAAAATTCTTTATTATCCAATGACTAATATTATCTTTATTATTGCAATGTTTATTATTGCTATTTGTGCTGCTAATAGACTTGATTTCAATGCATCTTTAAAAACAAATTTATTAGTATTACCTCTTGCTTTAGCTAGTATGGTGTTTTTGTTTTTTGCCAATATGAACAAATTTGTTCCAGAGAGAATTTTTCCTATCTTTGGTGATGGCTTGTGGGATACTTTTATTTTAGGACTTGGAAATTTAGCTTCTTTTGGTGGTATTGCCTTTTTATATTTTCTTCCTCCTTTTTTGAAAGAACCTGAAAAAATGAAAAAAATTGCAGTTATTTCTATTGGTATATCTGCTATTTATTTAATCTTATGTGTTTCAACACTTTTATTTATGTTTTCTTTTTTTATAAATACAAATGAGATTACCCCTTTATATAATGCTACAAGATATATTGAATTTGGTAACTTCTTTCAAAGATTAGAATCTGTTTTTCTATTGATTTGGATTTTAGCTTTTTCTTGCTACTTAAGTATTATTATCAAGTTTTCTATGAGTATTTTTAAAAAACTTACTAATATTGAAACCAAAAAACCTCTAATTGATATTTTTGGTCTTCTTATGCTCGGTATTAGCTTAATACCTAAAAATTATGCTATTTCAGAAAACTTTGAAACAAAGATTTATCCTTATTTGGTGCTAGGTATTGTATTTTTTTTAGGAATTAGTATTCTTCTTTTAGCTAATCTCTTAAAAAGGAAACAAAAACATTCTTAAATAATAGAAAGGTGGGTTTATTTTGAGTAAATTTCTACGAAATTCATTTATTTTAGTTCTGGTCATTATGTTTATTGTTGCTTTTTCTAGTTCTTATCTATCTCTTAGCATTGATAATCTAGCTTATGTCCTTGCTATTGGTATTGATAAAGGTCTAGATAATTATTTAGAAGTAAGCTTTCAGTTCTCTACTACAGCTAATTCAGCAGAATCTGGTTCTTCTGAAAAAACCCCTGTTATTATGGATTCTGTATCAGCTCCATCTCTTAGTACCGCTATTAATTTAATGAATAGCTATATGGGAAAAGAATTAAACATGTCACATTGTAAAATTATTATTTTTTCAGAAGAACTTGCTTCTGAAGGTATTTCAAAGGAGATTTATACTTTAATCAATGACACGCAAGTTAGACCATCTGCTAATATTGTAGTTAGCAAATGTTCTGCAAAATCCTATATTGAGAAGACTTCTCCCGAACTTGATCATTTCATCTCAAAATATTATGAAACTTTTGCAAATTCCAGCAAATATACTGGTTTCAAACCTGATGCTACTATTGGCGACTTTTTCAATTCTCTTATTTGCAAGACTTGTCAGCCCTATGCTATACTAGGTGGACTTACTACAGAAAAGCCTGCTAACCAAGAAGATAACTATATTCAAGAAAATTATAATGTAAAAGCAAACCAAACTCCTATTGAAGGTGAAAATGGTTCTGAAAACGTTGGTATTGCTGCTTTTAAGGATGATAAATTAGTAGGAGAATTATGTGCTATTGAAACCGTTTCTTTTTTGGTTCTTAAAAATCGAATCGACCGCTTCCTAATTTCTATTCCAGATCCTGATGATACTGATAATTATTTAGATATTTATCTAAATCCAAAAGAAAATACTACTGTTAGTATTGATACTACTACATCTTCTCCTTATGTAAAAGTAAAGACTGGATTTTCAGGTAAAATCTATTCCATGACAAAAAATTCTAAATACTTACAACCTGAAACATTATCTAATATCTCAGAGTCTTGTAATGCATATTTAGAATCTGTTCTTAATGATTATTTATATAAAACTTCAAAAAATCTTAAATCAGATATTAATGGTTTTGGAAAATATGCTTTAGGTAACTTTTTCACAACACAGGATTTTGATGATTATAATTGGCTCGAAAATTATCAAAATGCTTTTTTTGAAGTACAAGTAGATACATCTATAAAATCTGGCATGTTAATTACTGAAACTTAAATAAAGGAGGACTTATTTTGGTAAGTATTGTTTATCATATATTATTTTTAATCCTTAGCGTTTATATACTATTAAAATCAATTGGCTATGGTATATATGAAATAAATACCTTAAAAAATAAAACTGGTAGTGTAATAGTTATTGCCTTTTCGATATTAGTAGTTCTCTTTTCTAATGTAATGCTCTGGATGTATTAAATTGGGTATCTAACAATAGTGTCAACCTAAGAAAGTAAAGTGCTAATCTATTTTTTCGCATTGTGTAGGGCAACTGTCAAATTTTAATAATGGTTGGTTGCTACCATCGTATTTTCTATCGCTCGTTTGGTCACTTACACAATATTATAAAAAAATACATTAACACTTTGCTTCCTTAAGTTGACACTATTATTTGTGACTCATCCGACATTAAGATAACTCAAAGTCAATTTGTCTTAGTAATTTGCTAGCTTTTTTTATTCTTATTCCTATTTTATCTCCTATTTTATAAGTCTTATTGGTTCTTTCGCCAATTAATCTTTTTCTATTTTCATCATAAATAAAATATTCATCTCCTAAGTCTTCAAATCGAATTAATCCTTCCACTGTATTTTCAAGTTCTACGAAGATTCCAAAAGAAGTTACTGATGATACAATGCCCTCGTATTCTTCTCCTACTTTGCCTTCCATATATTCTGCTTTCTTTATGTCTTGTGCTTCTCTTTCTGCTTTTGTTGCTATCTTCTCTCTTTCAGAAGATTGCCTTGCTCTCTCTTCTGCTTGTATCTTATGCTCTTCTATCCATTTTTCTGGAACATTATAATTATCTTCTAAATATTTTGAAATTATTCTATGAATAAATAAATCTGGATATCTTCTGATAGGAGAAGTAAAATGACAATAATATTTGCTAGCAATTCCAAAATGCCCTTTGTTCTCTGCTTCATATCTAGCCACTTTTAAGGTTCTTAAAACTAAATTAGATACTACCTTCTCTTCCTCTTTTCCTTTTACTTCTTCTAATACTTTTGCAAATTCTTTTGGATACATCATGTCCTTATTGGCTTTTATCTTTAATCCAAAATTAAATAAAAACTTATTCAACTCTTGTGTCTTTTCAAGGTCTGGATCTTCATGTACTCGATAAATAAAAGGAGCTTCCAACCAAAAAAATTTCTCTGCTATGGTTTCATTTGCTGTTAGCATAAATTGCTCAATTATTTCATGGGCAAAGGTAGTTTCATATTTTGAAACATTGGTTACTCTTCCATCTATATCTAAATCAATTTTACTTTCTGGAATATCTAAATTTAAATACCCATTTTCCATTCTTTTATTTTTTAAAATAATTGCTAATTCTTCCATCCATTTAAATTCATAAATATATGGCTCATACCTCTTTATCGTTTGCTGGTTTGAGTTTTCTATTATTGCTTGTACATCTGTATAAGTCATTCTTTCTGTTACCTTAACAATACCTTTTACAATTTCTGAAGATACTACATTTCCCTTTCTATCTATTTCCATCACACAAGATAATGTAAATCTATCTTCTCCCGCATTTAAACTACAAATCCCATTAGATAATTCCCTTGGAAGCATTGGTATTACTCTTCCTAGCATATAAATACTAGTTCCTCTTATTAATGCTTCTTTGTCTAATAAACTATTTTCTTTTACATAAAAACTAACATCAGCTATATGCACTTCTAATTTATAATTTCCATCTTCTAATTTTTCTACTCGAACAGCATCATCTAAATCTTTGGCATCTTCCCCATCAATCGTAAAGATTTCTCTGTCTCGAAAATCTACTCTATTTGGAATATCTTTTTTATCTACTTTATTTTCAAAATGTTTTGCCTCTTGTATGACTGGTTCTGGGAAAGTAGATGGCAAGCTATGTTCCTTAATAACAGATAGCATATCAACTCCTGCTTCATTTATGTTTCCTAAAACCTCTATAATCTTTCCTTCTGCTTTTTTTTCATTATGGGGATATTTCGTAATCTTGACTAATACTTTATGATTGTTTCTTGCTTTTCCCATGTCTTTCTTAGATATAAATATATCTGTTCCAAAGTTTTTATCATCTGGTACAACAAATCCAAAGTTTTTATTATTTTGAAAGATTCCAACAATGGTATCTTTCTCATGTTTTAATATTTTAACTACTCTTCCTTCTGCACTTTTTATTTTGTTTTCCTCTTCTATTATTTCAACTAGAACGCTATCACCATTTAAAGCATTTAACGAATTTCCCTTAGCAATATAAATTTCATTTTCTTGATTTTCTAGTTTTACAAATCCAAATCCTTTCTGATTTTTTCTATATATGCCATCATAAAATATCTTTTCTACTAATCGATATCGATTCTTTCTATTCTTTTGTATCTTAAAGTTTATTTCTAAATTATTTAGTACCTCTAAAAAATCCCTATACTCTTTTTTTGGCACCTTCATAATCATAGCAATTTCTTTTGCTTTCATAGGTACATAATCTTTTTCTTTCATAAACGTTAAAATTTTCAGTTCTTGTTCTTGCATTCTTTATATTTTCCTTTCTTTTGAAACAAAAGGGACAGGTCTTTTTGTTTCATCATCTTACTATCTTTATTCAAATAATTTTACCTTTTCTTATTTTAACACTTTTTTGATAATTTATGAAACAAAAAGACATGTCCCTTTTGTTTCAAAAGTCCAAAAAAAGCGATTTTTATAAACTAAAAACCGCCCTTTCTACTCTTCTTTATGCCATATAAATAATACCTAATGCTATGGTTAATATTGCAAATACTACTGCTAATATAATTGTCCATCTTTTTTGTTTTCCTTCTTTTGTTCTTCCTTTATTTTTTTCAAAGAAATTATTGGTTGATGAACCTGTTATGGTAGAAGATAATCCCTCTTCTTCTTTCGATTGAATTAACGTTAAAATAATTAATGCCAATGCTACCATAAAGTAGATTACAATTAATATTCCCTTTACTATTTCCACTTATTTTCCTCCCTACGGTTTCTCTCTTTTCGATACTTCGATATTGTAACACAGATTTTTCCAAAATGCAAATATTTTTTAGAATTTCTATAAATATTCGGTCAACGCTGGCAACTTAACCAATTAAAAGCCATTTCCTATATAATACCAAAATTATCAAGTTAAGTTACTCTTCCCTTAGAATACACCATGTTCCAATTGGTTCTGGTAAATCTTGAAATGTCATTTCTTTTTTAGTAACTGGATGTTGAATGCTTAGTTCATAAGCCCATAAGGCAATCTGTTTTCCTTTTCCTCTTGTTCCATATTTCTGGTCTCCAAAAATGCTATGTTCAAAGTTAGACAATTGAACTCTTATTTGATGATGTCTTCCTGTATATAAATTAATTTTTACTAAACTTAATTTTTTTACTTCACTGTATTTTAATACTTTATAATCTAACTTTGCTAGTTTTGCATTTTTCTTATTTTTATTTACAACTCTACTTACATTATTTCTTTCATCTTTGTATAAATAATCTTCTAATATTCCTTCCTTTTGCTCAAACTTCCCATCCACTACTGCTAAATATTTTTTCTTAAAAATCTTTTCTCTCACTTGTTCACCTAACCTTGATGCTGCTTTTGAAGTTTTGGCAAAAATCATAATACCTCCAACTGGTCTATCCAATCTGTGAACAAGTCCTAAATATACATTTCCTGGTTTATTATATTTTTCTTTAATATATTGTTTGATAATAGTTAGCATATCCATATCTTCTGTTCTATCTGCTTGTGATGGGATATTAGGCGGCTTTTCCACTACAATGATATGATTATCTTCAAATACTATTTTTAAATTCTGCATTTTCTTCTCCTTCTTAGAAAAATGAAACAAAAGGGACAGGTCTTTTTGTTTCATTCATTTTTATACTATTAAAAACTTTGCTTAATTTTATAAAAAATGAAACAGAAAGATTTGTCCCTTTTGTTTCATTTTTCTAACCTTCCCATCTTCCATAAATTCCACATGGTAATATTAATTTAGAGTTCTCCATCGGAAGTCCTACTTCTCCACACTCTATTTTTCCTTGGTATTTTTTATTAACTGTTAAGCTTAACATATTCTGTAACACAATACTAGATATTCCTGTTGTATAAGAATTAATCAAAAAGAATATAGGCTTTTCTGACAATACTTGTGAACATAATTCTACTAAATCATATATGTTTTCCTCAAATTGCCATACTTCTCCTTTTGCTCCTCTTCCATAAGATGGTGGATCCATGATAATAGCATCATATTGGTTACCTCTTCTAATTTCTCTATTCACAAATTTTGCTACATCATCAATAATAAACCTAACTGGTTTATCTTGTAACCCTGAAGCAATAACATTTTCTTTTGCCCAAGTTGTCATTCCTTTTGAACTGTCTACATGACATACTGATGCTCCAGCTGATAGACAAGCTACTGTAGCTCCTCCTGTATAAGCAAATAGATTTAACACTCTAACTTCTCTTTTCGTAGATTTTATTTTATCTATCATCCAATCCCAATTAACTGCCTGCTCTGGAAAAAGTCCTGTATGTTTAAATCCCATTGGTTTTATATTAAATGTTAGATTTTTATAATGCACTTGCCAAACTTTTGGCATTTTCCTCTTAAATTCCCATGCTCCTCCTCCTGTCTTACTCCTATGGTAGGTTGCATTTATCTCTTTCCATTTGTCTGGAAAAGTCTTATCTTTCCAAATAATTTGTGGGTCTGGTCTTGCTAAAATTATCTCTTTCCATTTTTCTAATTTTTGACCATCTGCCATATCTAATATTTTATATTCTTTCCATTCATTTGCTAACTTCATATTTTATTATAGTAAAAAACTACTATTCCTCCTTTTCTCTGAATAGTAGTATTCTATCATATTTTATTTGCTTTTCCAAGTAGTTTTTGACAATATTCTATTCAGAATTGCTACTTTAGATATTTTGTAAAATTTTCATAAAACTTCCTATCATAATCATATTAATAATAGCAAACGTAAAAAATGCAATAATAGTTGTTGTTAGTAACTTATGTTCTTTTATTTTCTGGTATAATCGACTTATCCAAGCTTCTTCTCTCACTTTAAGCCTGTCCAATTCTGTATTATACCTAACGTGAAATATCTTTTCTTTTGCATATTCCATTCATACTTCCCCCTTAGTCTTCTTTTCTTTATATGTATATGCAACTTTTTTTAAAATATTCCTAAAAAATCTTTCAGACTTCTCTTATTTTTTCATTTGCAATATTTTTACAATTCTCTTTGCTATTTCTTGATTAATTCCTTTTACTTTCACTAATTCTTTTACGTTTGCTTGTTTTATCTTTTCTACACTTCCAAAATGCTTTAGAAGTTCCCTTTTCTTAATCTCTCCAATTCCAGTAATATCATCTAATGTAGACTTTGTTATTTCTCTATCTCTTAATTTTCTATGATAAGTAATAGCAGTATCATGAACTGTATCTTGAAATTTTGTAATCAGATTCATTAAATCTTGTGATACTTTTAATTCTTTTCTATTCTCATCTAACAACGCCCTCGTTTGATGTTTATCGTTTTTAACCATACCAAATACAGGAATTTCTATCTTTTGCAATACTTCCTCTATCGCTTCTTCTTTGTCCTTCAAAAGATGATTTTTTTCTCCGTCCCTAAAATCATCTTTTACTTTTTTAATGGCTCTTTGAACTGCTCTTATTTGCGTTATTCCTCCATCTGCAAAAATTACATCTGGTAATTCACCAAATCCTCCTTTGGGATTTTCAATCGAATGTTTCAATCTTCGTATTATAACTTCTTCCATACATCTTGGATCATCTTGTTCAAATACTGTTTTTATTTTAAGCCTTCTTGATAAATTCCTTTTGATTATACCATCTTGCATTACACACATTCCTGCTACCATATACTGTCCAGAAATATTAGATATGTCATAAGTTTCAATTTTTCTTGGTAACTTATCTAATTTTAAAATCTCTTTTAGTTCTAGTAAAACTTGGCTTTTATCCTTTTCTTTATTTTCTAAAGTTACTTTTGCATTATTTTCTGCCATTTCTACAAAACGTAGTTTTTCACCTTTTTTAGGAGTCTTGATTTCCACTTTTTTGCCTAACATTGTGGATAACCATTCCTCTATGGCTTCTTTATCTTCCATTTCTTCTCTTATCATAATTTTATTGGGAAGATTTGGATTTTCCAAATAATATTGTTTTATAAATCCAGATACTATTTCTTTATCCTCCATGTCTTTCAATTCTGCATAAAAATAATGCTCCCTCCCAACCATTTTACTTCCTCTAACAAAGAAAATCTCAACACAAACTTCTAATTCCGATTTTGCAATTCCAATTACATCAATGTTATTTTCTGATATATTGGATACTTTTTGTCTTTCTGAAACTCTTTCAATCGCTTGTATTTTATCGCGTATATAGGCTGCCTTTTCAAAATCTAGCTTTTTGGATGCCTCGTTCATTTGAATTTCTAATTCTTTTAGCAATTTTTCTGTTTTTCCTTCTAATAAATCAATAATTTCATCCATTTGTTTTCTATATTCTTCTTTTGTAATATATCCCATACATGGTGCAAAACATTTATTAATATGATAATTTAAGCATGCTCTTGTTCTTTCTTTTAATGTTTTACACTGGCGAATTTTATATTTTTCTTTAATAAAATTCACCATTTCTTTGGCTGCTCCTGGATTTGCATAGGGACCAAAATATTTAGAACCATCCTTTATAATTCTCCTGGTTATGAAGATACCTGGATAATCAGATGCTATGTCAATTTTTATATATGGATATGTTTTATCATCTTTTAATAAGACATTAAATTTAGGTCTGTTTTTCTTAATCAAATTACATTCCAAAATTAATGCCTCTGCTTCATTATCTACTACAATATATTCAAAATGGTCTATTAAACTTACCATTTTTTCAATTCTTGCTGTTCTATTATTTTTTCTAAAATATTGTCTTACCCTGTTTTTTAGCGATACTGCCTTTCCTACATAGATAATGTTATTTTCTTTATCTCTCATAACATATACCCCTGGTTTATTTGGCAATTTCTTTAGTTCTTCTTCAATATTAAACATGGTTTCTCCTTCTATTCAATATATCCAATATATGGTAAATTTCTGTATCTTTCATTATAGTCTAATCCATATCCCACTACAAATTTGTCTTCAATTGCAAATCCTATATAATCTACATTTAATTCTATCACTCTTCTTGATGGTTTTGACAACATTGTTGCTATTTTAATGCTATTAGGATTTTTTTGTTTTAAATATTCTTTTACATAAGTTAATGTTCTTCCTGTATCTATGATATCTTCTACGATAAGAACATCTTTTCCTTCTATGGAATCTCTTATGTCTTTGTTGATTTTTATTTTTCCTGTACTCTCTGTTCCCTCATAACTTGATACATCCATAAAATCAAGTGCAACACTACTTTTAACATTTTTAGCAAGTTCTGACATAAACATAACAGACCCTTTTAAGATTCCAACAAATACCAATTCTTTTCCTTCATAATCTTTCTCAATTTGCTTTCCTAATTCTTCAATTCTTTTTTCTAATTTTGATTTGTTAATTAGTATATTAATTTCTTCCATTTTTAATCCCCTTCCTTAAGGTACCTTTCTAATCAAAAAAGAACTAAATTAGGGTAAGAATTTATATTTACCAAAATGTAATTCTTTCTCAATCTTAATTTCCCTTTACTTTCTTTGATTATACTAAATAATAATAATTTTTTCAAGATTTTTTTTTGCATAAAACTTGACAAATTAGCAAATACTGTGTAGAATAGTAGTTATTAAAAATAAATGATGATTACGTTTGTACAATGAAAGCTTTTAGAAGTAACTTTTAAGAGAATAAGGGTCATCGGCTGAAAGCCCTTTAAGGTCAACCTAAAAATGTGAAACACATTGGAGTAATTTTAATAAAGTGGAAAATCATTTTTATATTTGATTTTCAAGCTGGGTGGTACCGCGGAAAATTTAATTTCGTCCCTGCATAATAAATGCATAGGACGTTTTTTTATGGAAAAAATGCAATTTTATAACCTATCCATTTCCTATTCATAAGAATGTTATAGAGAAACGTCCCATTTTAGGAGGTATGAATAATGAAAGAATTTCGAACTTATACTTGTAATGAAATTCGTTTAGAAGATGTTGGAAAGAAGGTAAAAATTGCTGGCTTTGTTCAAACCATTCGCGATTTTGGTGGACTTGTATTTCTTGATATTAGAGATATGTATGGCATTACGCAGGTAGTTACCTCAGGCAAAACAGAAGATGTAGACTTCGCATCACATATTCCACTAGAATCTTCTATTAGTGTTTATGGAGAAGTTAAAAAAAGAGACGAAGAAACAATTAACCCTAATTTAAAAACTGGCTTAGTTGAAATTCGAATCGAAGAAATTACAATTTTAAATAAAAGAACACTAGCCCTTCCTTTTGAAATTAACAGCAATCAAGAAATCAGAGAAGATTTAAGACTTCAATACCGTTTTTTAGATTTGAGAAATGATAGACTAAAACAGAACTTAATATTAAGAGCTAAAGTAATTCAATTTTTAAGAAATCAAATGATTGAACAAGGCTTTTTAGAGGTTCAAACTCCTATCTTAACAAGCTCTTCACCTGAAGGTGCTAGAGACTATTTAGTCCCTAGTAGATTACATCCTGGTAAGTTTTATGCTTTACCACAAGCACCTCAACAATTTAAACAACTGTTAATGGTTTCTGGAATTGACAAATATTTTCAAATTGCACCCTGTTTTCGAGACGAAGATGCTAGAGCTGATAGAACTCCTGGTGAGTTTTATCAATTAGATATGGAAATGGCATATGCCACACAAGAAGATGTTTTTGCTGTTATAGAACCTGTTATATATCATACGTTTAAAAAATTCTCTGATAAAAAAATAGCCCAATATCCCTTCCCAAGAATCTCTTACCAAGACGCTTTGCTTAAATATGGTACAGACAAACCAGATTTAAGAAATCCACTTACTATTATTGACCTATCTGAGTTTTTCAGCCAATGCACTTTTAAGCCTTTTATTGGTAGAACCGTAAGAGCAATTCGTATAAAAGGTCATCTTTCTAAAGGCTTTCACGAAAAACTTCTTACTTATGCTATGAATATTGGAATGAGTGGTCTTGGCTATTTAGAAGTTCAAGATGATTTAAGCTTTAAAGGACCAATTGATAAATTTATTCCAGATAATTTAAAAAAAGACTTATTACAATTAGCTGATTTAAATAAAGAAGATACCATTTTCTTTATTGCTGATAATAAGAAAAGAGCGACTGAACTTTCTGGACAAATTAGAGAAGAACTTGGAAAACGATTACATTTAATCAACCCAAATGTTTTTGCTTTTGCTTGGATTGTTGATTTTCCAATGTTTGAAAAAGATGAACATGGAAATATATCTTTTAGCCATAATCCTTTTTCTATGCCTCAAGGTGGTTTAGATGCTTTAAATAAAGAAAATCCATTAGACATTTTAGCATATCAATATGACATTGTATGTAATGGTATTGAACTTTCTTCTGGTGCTGTCAGAAATCACAATATTGAAATTATGTTAAAGGCATTTACAATGGCAGGCTACACGGAAGAAGATGTTAAATGTAAATTTGGTGCTTTGTACACTGCTTTTCAATTTGGTACCCCTCCACATAGCGGTATTGCACCAGGAATTGATAGAATGCTTATGCTATTAACAGATTCTAACACCATTCGAGATGTTATTGCTTTTCCTTTAAATAGTAAAGCACAAGATTTAATGATGGGAGCTCCTGGAAATGTTTGTCGTGACCAATTAAAAGATCTTCATATTAAATAATTATTATGGAACAAAAAACACACGATTAAATTTTTTCTTTTAGATTCCTTACATGACACATTGGCATTCATCTGCAAAAAATTCCTAAAAATTTTTTGTTAAATGTATTTTTCTATACAAAAAAAGTTGGTAGAATTTGAGATTACACTCTACCAACTTTTTACATTAAATAGGAATTCCGATTAATTCAATTATGATTCCAACGATTACTCCAATGCTATATAACAACAAAGTTATCTTTATATTTTGTTTTAGCCCTCTATT
>CAPBNZ010000008.1:12533-44454 GCA_948585895.1 uncultured Clostridia bacterium
AATACATTTGTGTTAAAATTACAGAAGATGCACAATTGGGAATTAACCCTATACCCCCTGCTATAATAGGTCCTAATATTGGTTGCTTTTGTAAAAATCCTACAATTGCTTCTTCTCCTATTAAGCTAATTATTATATTGATAATAATTGTAACAATTAATATAAATATAAAAATATGTAAAGTATGTTTGCATGCTGATTTTATAATTCCATGCTCGCAATGACAGTGTTCTTTCTCACACATATCTATAATTTTTTCCACTTCCTCTTTGTGTCTTAATCTTAGTACAAAATCAATGCAAAATCCTGCTACCATTCCTACTACTAATTTAATTCCCAATATGATTAAAATTGTACTGATAGGAACTGCCTCTGATAAGAAAATTGGTAACATTTCATCTGATGTTGAAAGATAAACAGCAATTAAAGTTCCCAATGTAATTACTCTTACCGCATATAAATTAGTAGCCGAAACTGAAAAACCACATTGTGGAAATACGCCTAATATACTTCCTATAAGAGGTCCATATTTTCCAGATTTTTTTATTGCTTCCTTTGTCTTTTGTCTAGTTTTATGTTCCATATATTCCATGATTAAATAGGTGATAAATAAAAATGGAACTAATTTTAAACTATCCATCATTGCTTCTAATACTATATCTATCATTTATTTACTCCTTCTTTTTTAGTTTTTTAATCATATCATATATTCCATTTTTTTTCAACTACTAATTATCTTGATAATTTATTTTTGCTACAATTCATTTGTATTAGGCATGATTTTAAACATAAAAATTGAGAGAACTATATACAAGAACAACTTAACTTTATTCTGATATAAGCTCTCCCAATAAGAATTCTTCTTTTCAAAGTATTAAACCATGTTACCAATTATTTAAAGACTATCTTCTTCTCCCTCTACATCCACATGCATTCGTATGATTACTATTATTATCAGTATTCGGTATTATGTCTATTCTTGCACTTAGCCCATCTGCATTTGTAATTTGATAACTACAACCATTATCATTTTGGTTACATCCACAATTAACTCCATTATTTTGATTACTACTTATTGTTAATACATTATTATTGGCATTGTTATTCTCTGTATTGCAACAACATAAACTTTCTCTTCTTTTAGAACATCTATCCTCTGCTCTTTCACAACAACAAGTAGTTTCTCTTCCTAGTCTATTTAACAATCTTCCTATTATACAAATAATATAAGCCGTAACAAAACTAATAATAGCATATACAATGGCAGCAATTAAAAAATTCAAATTATTAACAATAAAGGTAACAATTAAAAAAATAGCAAATATAATGGCACTAACCAGTGCAGGACATTTTAAGATTTTTTGCAAAGCAATGGATATAATAATGACCGCTATTGGCAGTGCAAAAAATATAAGTAAAATATTCATAACTTCTCTCCTTTTTTTTACTATATTTTATGCTACCTTTTTATTTTTTGTTAATTTTCTTCATATTCAACTTTTACTAAATATAGCCCTTGTGGTGGTAATGTTTTTCCTGCCTTTTGCCTCTCTTTTTCTTTTATTATATTTGGGATTTCTTTTGGATGTATTTTTCCTAATCCTACTTCTACTAAAGTTCCTGCTATAATTCTTACCATGTTATATAAAAAACCATTGCCTGTTAACTCAATCCATATTCTATCTTTTTCTTTTTCTAATATTTCAGCCTTGTAAATAGTTCTTATACTGCTCTTTGCACTTGTTCCACTAGCTCTAAAGGCTTTAAAGTCATGTTCTCCTTCAAAATATTGAATCGCTTGCTTCATTTTATCAACCGCTAATTTGGTTGGTATATGTGTTTCCAAATTTCGATAAATAGCTGTTCCGATTTCCGAATTATTAATTACATAACGATATGTCTTCTTTTTACAGGAAAGTCTACTATGAAATTTTTCATCCATTTCTTCTGCTGATTGAATTAAAATCGACTTTTTTAGATTACTGTTAATTGCTATGGGTATTTTTTCTATCGGAATTTGAGAATTTGTTTTAAAATTTGCCACTTGTCCGAAGTGCATGCACACCACTATCAGTTCTTCCTGATGCCATTAATTCAACTTCTTCTCCTGTTATTTGCTTAATGGCTTTTTCAATGGTTCCTTGTATATTTAATTTATTGGGCTGTTTTTGCCATCCATTATATTCTTTTCCATCATATTCTATTGTTAGTTTTATATTTCTCAATTCTTACTCTCCATTCACTTTTATAGATTTATATTTTAAAATTCACTTTTGTGATTTAAATGACTGTACAGCCGTAGTACAGCCACGCGAATTATTTTTTTCATATTTTTGATTTTCCCAATTGAAAGCATCATTTAAACCTATTCTATATATTTTTATAGTATAGTTGTTTAATACCTTCATTATTATTTTATCACAAAAATTAAGATTCTTTCCTATTTTATTTAAAATTCTTTGTTTTTTATTATTTTTTCTCATAAATATCCCTCCTATATTTGAATGATATTTAGAGATATCTCTTATTCTATTTTACCATATTATGTAATATAAAATAACTATTCTAGGTGTTAGGTATTATCTTCTACTTCCATTGGTATTACTTAATTACAAAATTCGACAAAGTTCGACTTTTATTTTAAATCTTTTATTAATTCATCGATATACTCGGATTCTTCGTTTTTTATTGCAATACTGCAATTATCAATATATTTTTCTTTTTCTTCTAGATATAATCTTAATCCATCATAATCTTTTCTTTCCATATACCATTTAACTTTTTTTATAATTTCTGTACATAATTTTAACTCTTCCATATACATCACCAATAGAATTATAGCAAAAATAACTTATCCCTGCAATAGTTATAACAAATGTACCTTAAAGTGAAAAGAGTTAAAATATAGATGCGTTCATTATAAAATAGATGTCAGAAAGGATGGTGAGAAACTTGATATATGTAAGAATAAAAGAAATACTAAAAGAAGAAAAGAAAAGTAAATATTGGTTTGTAAAACAAATGGAAGGAGGTTATCAAGCGATCAGTCACTTAATGGATAACGAGACATCTGGTATTCATTTTGAAACATTAGAAAAAGCCTGTAATGTTTTAAATCGTGAACCTGGAGAAATTTTAGTTTATAGAAGAAAGAAGGAAAAGTCTAGAAAATGAGTAAATTAATGAAACAATATAATGAACTAAAAAAAGAAGATGCATCTTCCATTTATTTGTTTAGAGTAGGTATTTTCTATAACATTTTAAATGAAGATGCAAAGTTAATCAATGAGAAATTAGGGCTTAAAATAACCGACTTGGGACCTTCAATTTTCAAGTGTGGTTTTCCTGTTTCTCAATTAGATAAATATATCATACTACTAAAAAATTTAAAAATAAAGTATAAAGTAATAGATAATTTACCTAATTCAAATGTAAATGATTATATGAAAAATATCGAGATAAAAAAGATATTAAATAAAATTGCTGACTTAGATATGAACAATACTACATTTCAGCAATCATTTAATATATTATTAGATATAAAAAACAAATTAGAAAAATTACAATAAGAGGAGAATTAATCTCCTCTATATTATTTTGATTTTTGATTAATTATTTTTTGAATTGCAGTTGGATCATAACCTGCTGCTTTTAATTTTTGCTTTCTAGTTTCTCCTGTTCCCCAGCCATCATAATTTGGTTTATACATTATATCATCTGCAATCTCCTCATTTGTTTTTCTATTTGAAGTATTTGTGTTATTAGTAGTATTAGAATTAGATCCATACCCTACTAAATCTTTGGTATATATCCATGAATATAATTCTTTTAATAATACTTTGCCATTTCCAACTTGCATAATTGTATAATTTCTATTTTTATAGCAATTAGGAATTTTTTGACCAGTAGCATAATTAGTAGCATTTGCTGATAAGGTCACTTTACTTCCAACTGTGATTGAAAGTGCTACATTTGTATTATTATTTTGTGCTTGTGAACTTGCTGAAGAAACAATGCAAGAATCATTTACCCATCCTATATTACCATTATTAAGTAAATATGGGTTTCTTGCTCCTGGTATAATTCTTGTAATCATTCCACTTTTAACTGCTGGATTTAATTTTTTAGTAGATGATGAAGAAGTATAAACACCATTTATTGTAACTATATCTCCTACATTTCTTCCAGTATTATTATTAGATTCATTTACTACAATATTAGGTGTACCTGTTGCTTGTTCTCCTGTTAATTCTCTATATTCTTCTCTAATCATATTGTAAAATCTTTCTAATCCCATATCTAGAGTTCTATGAGGACAATATTTACCACTTCTATTCTGATGTGTTCCTATTGTATGTCTTGCATCTGTTATATTATCTAAATTCCATCCATATTGTTTCATTAAATAAGCTATTCTTTCTGCAGCATTTCTTTCTGCTTTTTCAAATCTCTCTCCACCAGATTTTGAATAACATATTTCAATTCCTATTGTTTTCATGTTACCAAACCCATGTCCATCTCCGGAGTGCCAAGCATTTCTATTATGTTCAATTCCTTGTACTGTTCTATAATCGTCTATTGCTTCGTGAAAAGAAACTTGGTTATTATTATTTATCATATATGATATTTCACTCATTGCTGAAGCATCATTTGCTGTATTATGAATTGATATTCCTTCTGGTTTCATAGAATATGGACATTTTCTGCCATATTTACTTTCTGGCATTACTACTTTTGTTACTAACATTATTCTACACCTCCCTGATAAAATTCATCAGTTTCTTTTACTTCTCCAATTCCTTCTTCTTTTTCATCAACTTCTGGAAAAGTATTCTCTTGCATATTTAAATTTGCAAGTTCTTGATTGTAATTTACAACTTCTTCTTCCATTTTGAAGACCTCCTTATAAAAAAATTAATACTGGAAGATTTTTAATTTTTCTTCCAGTATCTTTAAATTACAAGAAATAAATTCTTGTATTATTCTGTTATGTCATTTTTAGTTTTTTCATATTGTGTTCCAAAATAAAATCCTACTATTATTGAATAAACAGAAATAAACACTTCTGCAGATAAGTATTTACTTAATGCTAAATAGCAAAATACAAATGTTGTTGCTATTGATATTATTGATTTTACATCAATTAATTTCGCAATTTTTTCTAAAAACTTTTTCATATAGAACCTCCTATTTTATTACTAATCCTATAATTGCTCCTACAACAGCACCTACTGCAGTTCCAATTATAGTAGTAATGATTTTATCCCAGTTTTTTGCTGGTTTTTCTTCTACTGCTTTTAATCTACTGTTCATATCATTTACATCTTCCCTAGTTGCTTTTGTTTCCATTGCTATTTCTTTTACCGCAATTGTTAATTCTTTAATTTCTCCTATTTCACTTTCTAAACTGTCTATTCTATGATGAGCCGATTTTGCACTTTGATTTGCTTCAATTATCATTTGCATATATTTTTCATCCATAGATTACTCCTCCTTATCTTTTGTTGGCCATAAAATGTTATATGGAAATCCCTCTTGTTTTGTAATATCTCTCAATTCTTGTCTATATTTTGCAATTTTCCCATTACATATATCAGAAAACCCTTCAAAGAATTGTTTTAAACTAGATATTATATTAGTCATAGATAAGTCAGATGGTAGTTTTAGACCTAATCTATCAATGCACATTTCTTTATCTGTTTCAGCAAGTAATTCATTTCGTTTTGCTCTTACTTCTGCTGCTAACTGGTTATATTCCTCTTTTTTTGCAGTTTCTAACCATTTATCATAGTTATTTTCAATTTGTTCTGATAGATTTTCTCTAAAATTTACATTCATTTTATACATATCATATGTATATTTTATTGATTTTTCTTCACTATCTAGTTGTGAGGCTTCTACTTCTTGAACATTATCAAAAAAAAGAACGGTACATTTTCCGTTCTCAATCTCGTTTATTTCAAATTTATTTGGCCTTTTTGAACTTTCTATTTGCATAACTAACCACTCCTTTTAATTCATTTATATTTATATATGGTTTTATATATCTTTGTGTAAAATTATAACTATTGCAATGTTTAAGCCAACCATAATAGCTTATCATTGCCGATGCATCTGTTAGTGTCGCTTTCTTTTTTTTATAAATTCTTTTTGCTCTTCTTTTTATTCTTAAAAAATTTCCTCTTCTTAATGTTGTATAACCCCTATAAAATCGATATCCTATAAAGTCCACTGGCCTACTGTCTACTTTAAACAATTGCCAGTTTTCCTTTAACTTAAGTTTTTCTTTTTTTAAATATTCTTCTACCTTTTCTTTTATTTTTCTAAGTTCTTTTTTATTTCTATAAAAAAGAATCATGTCATCCATGTATCTTAGATAATAAGGAACTTTTAATTCTTCTTTTATATAATGGTCTAAATTTTGTAGATAAAAATTAGCAAACCATTGACTTGTATAATTTCCAATTGGAAGTCCATTTTCGCTACTATCTATAATTTTATCTATTAAATCTAATGTATCTCTGTCTTTAATAGTTCTTAGGAATTTTCTTTTCATAATATCTTTGTCTATTGAAGGATAAAATTTTTTTACATCTAGTTTAAGAGCATATTTAGTATTCTTTCTATCTTTAACTAATATCTTTTTTATATATTTTGCTCCATAATGAATTCCTCGTTCTGGTATAGATGCACATGTATAATCATACAACCCTCTTTCTATTATTGGTTGTATTTGTTGCATTAATGCCCAATGAATAATTTGGTCTGGATAAAATTGTGGTTTGTAAATTATTCTTTCTTTTTTTCTTACCCCATCATGTATTAACATTTTTATATATGGACTTGGTTTATAGTTTTTGTTTATGAGCATATCATATATTTCATTAACATAGAAATTCATATCATCTAATATTTTTATAACACTTTTTCTGTTCTTTTTCCCTTTTGAAGCATTTAGAATAGCTTGTCTTATATTTTCTTTCTTAGTTATTTTTTCGTATATATTTCCTACTCTTTTCATGTTTTTCTCCTGGTATTCTTATTTTTGTCTATCGGCTTTTCACTTAAAGGAAGCTACTAGGTCAATCCAGTTTCGACATTATTTTTAGCAAGCGCTATGGAAAATGATGTGTAATGTAATTCTAAAATAAGTAGGCGAGCCCCGTAATTCCAATTCGAATTGCTAGAAGCATTGTTCAAATTCCAAGCAAAAAAGCCATCATTCGCACCATTGTTGAAATTACCACCAACGAACGCGAAAAATCAAAAAGCAATTACAGGATCGCACACATCAAATCCCCTATAGATATTATATATACAATTTTTAGATAATTTAACTATTCTAGATTTCAGTTATTTATGGGAGGCTGGCCGCCCCCATACCCCTGCTTATTACTGGTATTTAAGAAGGCGAGCCCCGTAACCCCAATTCGAATTGCTAGAAGCATTGCCCAAATGCCAAGCAAAAAAGCCATCACCCGCACCATGGGTGAAAGGACCACCAACGAACGCGATTCTGTTTCCACTATTACACCAATATTTATCACACACTCCAGTTCCTGTGCTTCCATTATCTTCAACTGGTAATGCAATTTCTGGATGTTCTTCATCATATCCTAACTTACTTGGATAAGTTTCTGTTGTTTCTAAATTTGTATATCCTAATGCTTTATATGGAGCAGTAAATTTATCAGATACATATTGAGTTGGATCATCACATATATATGCAACATAATCTTTTATATTAAGTCCATCAATAGCAGTCCACATGTTAGCAAAAATATTTTCTATACCTCTATAAATCATAGAATGACATCCATCATTATTTAATGTTCCAGATTTCATTCCTAATTCATCACATTGTCCTGATTTTTGACCTATTCCCCATATATGATTAGTAATTGCAATATTAACTGCTGCACCATCAAAATATACTGCTTTTCCTGTAATACTTCCATTAGAATAATCTTCAATATTGGTAATTGTTCTCTCAGAAGCTACTGCATTATTCCAAGCATCACTAGTTCCTATTGATACATTTCTTCCAACATACATATTATTTGAATTTGCAACAATAATTCTGTTAACATTATTTTCAGCAATTAATGCTTGTTGATTAAACCATTCGGATACACCTCTACCTAGTTTACTTTGAGAATGATAATCAGCATATTCTACTAAATATAATAATTGTAATATAAAATATCTAGTATCCATTTGACAAAATCCATCTCCAACACCTGTTGCTAATGTTCTAAATGCTGCAATTGTTTTATTGTATGTTGGTATTGTTCCACTATAACTATGTGCTTTTCCATCTACATCTACACTTATACCATATCTACCTACTGAGAATTCTCTACTATGTTTATATCCTGCTCTATTATAATCAGATATATAAATATATTCGTAGTCTCCTTTGACTTCTCTTTTATACCAAAATTCTGGTATTCTTGTAAGAACTTCTCCATTAGAACCATCAAATGCAAAACCTGGTTCTCCATAATATGCTGTTATTTTTTTATTTGTAGTATCATAATTATATGTAATAATATCTGACCATGGATATATATTGTCAAAATCATTTTGAACTTCATCACCATTTTTTGTAGCATTTGCTACAAGTCCTATATTATCGCATATTCTTTCCCATTTAGATAACACATTATCTACTATTTTCCTTCTAACACCATAATTTTTACCTACAAATTCTCTTGCTTCACTTATAGCATCGTTTAATTCTTTTTCAGTTACATATATTTGCGTATCATCTAATGTTATTGTAACATTACTAGCATTATCAACTACAACATTTATTTGTATATGTTTTTCTATTTTTTCTGCAATAGAATTATTTATATATTCTGCTGTGTTGCCAGCATTTGTATATGCATACAATATTTTATTTTTTGTATCTGGATCTATTGCAAATAGTCCGATTTCTCTAAAATTAAAAGCATTTGGTGCATCTGTATTCTTAAACATAAAAGATACACTTGCCTGTGTATCTTGTGTTATTTCTACTTTTGAAATTTCGCATTCTAGCACTTTTGTTGTTAATGCCGTTTTATCTGCAGCATTTCCAGTTAATGCTCCACTACCTATTTCAGCATGGTCAAATTTAATTTTTTTACCTTGTAGTGTTTTAGCAGCTAATAAGGCACCTTGTTTTGTTATATAAACTTTTTCAAAGCCCATATTTTTATCCCTCCTAAATTATTATATAATCTTGTCTTGAAACTTTTAATCCAGTTTCAGTATTTAAATTTATATTGCTATTTTCTATTATTGCATCATTATTTGGTTGTAAATTCACATACTCTTTATTAATAACATTAATACCTATATTATTGTTTTCATTTATTTCTAGATTTTCTATTCTTTCAAATGCTATAGCATTTAAATTTATATAGTCTTGTCTTGATATTGCTGCACCTATAAATTCATTTATTTTAGTCTCTAGTTGATAATCTAGTTGCATATTTGCTGGAATTTGTTTTACTAAATTTGACTTTAACATCTCTGCTGCTTCTGTATATTCTAGGTTAATTGTTATATGTAATTCATATCCGTTTGTTACTAATTTATAATTATCTTCTCCTATTGATTCATTTAATGTATTTATTAACCATCTTAATGTATATGGTACTCTGTTATTTATTTTAAACAGTATATTCATTCTTCTTGCTTCTATTGTCTCCGCTTTGTTGGTTATATTATATATTTTTTCATATCTTTTTAATCCATATGATCTTGCTGTTTTTACTATTACTTCTCTTAGCATTGTATTTATTGAATATCTCATATTTTCTACTTCTATATCTTCAGCATCAAATATTTTGTTAAATTCTAATACATTTTTTAAATATGGTGGCATATATTCAACTAATTTCATATAAATGTCACCTCTTTCAATGTAGGTATTTCAAATTTCTGTAATTCTACATTAGATGTTTTATTATTTATAGTAGTATTAGAAACATCAATTACACCATCTGCATTTAATATTATTGTATCAATTTGAGATTTTCTTATTATTATAGTATCTGAATCTTCCCAACCTTTTTTTAATTGCAAGAAATAATCATTAATTAGTTCTATTATTTGTTCTTTTACATTAGGCATAGATGCAGTTTCTGATATTGTAACATGAGTAATTATAGAAATATCAACTTCAGTTACTGTATCTGTAGTAACAACATGTCCAATAGGTGCAATTCCTAATCCCTCATCAGATAAATCTGGACATATTTCATTTTGTACCTTTTCAATTAGTACATTAGATGCTTTATTATAATTACTATCTAGAATCGTCAATTTTACTGTTCCTGGTCCATTCCATATTGGAGTTACTTTAACTGCTCCGACCCCTGCAATTTCTTTAGTTTTATTTTGATAATCTACAACATTGCCACCAAAGCCTTGTTCACTGGTAGTTTCATAATATCTATTTCTTAATGCTTCATCACTTTCTTCATCTTCTCCAGGAATTAAAATATCTGTCAATTCTGCTTTTGCCAACCCATCAATATAATTAACTGGCATCATTGTACCTATATAATTATTTCCTATTGTACCTGCAGTTTCACATTCCATTTTATAAACACCATCTTCTATCTTTTCTATTGCTTTATATATTACATCTTCTATTGTAAATCTTTCTCCAATATTTATATTAAACAAGCTATTATTTTCATCATAGAAAGTTCCCTTCTTTATTGCATATGTTGCTTCATTTCTTGTAAGTCCAACTTGATTTGCTAATTTATCTAAATATTCATCTACTGCAGTATCTACAAAGACAAGATCAATATTATTTTTCAATAAAATATACATCTGTGCTAATTCAGCGGCTGCTGGTGCTATTGCATTATAAATAATGCTTCCCTCTCTTTTATCTATTTGAATTGGTACACGATCTAACATTCTTTGTAAAATAGTTTCATAATCAAAATATTCATCTAAATCTTCAACTTCATTTATATTATCTATTTCCATCTTAAATACTCACCACCTTCTCAGATTCAATTTCTCCAACAGTTGTTATTACTTTAAACTTTGCAGTTATTGAATTTTTATTAATTTCAAATTCAAAATTATTTACTTCTGTTATTCTAGTATCTTGTAGTAATGCCTCTGTAATTACTCTCTCAAGTTCAGGAATAACAAATGTTGTATTTTCTCCAATTAAATGCTTTAGTTCAATTCCGTAATTCCAACTATAAATAAGGTGTTCGAATCTCTCCGTATTCAAGATGCAATATATTGCTTGTTTCATAGCTTCGATTCCATCACAAAAGTTTGAGATAGTGTTTTTTTCTATATTTAAATAGAATGTTTTACTTGTTTGTTCTGTTACTTCTTCTATATTGTTTAACAATATATCATCTGTATTAGGTGTCATCTTTTTACCACCTTTCTTTTAAAATTTATCTATAACAATAAAGTTATTTCCACCCTGTTGTTGTAATAGAATAACATTGTCATTTAATTTTAATCCATTATGAATAGTGATTTGTTTTCTACCACTTATTGAATGTTCATGTGTTAAATTTATATTTTTTTGTTCAACACTCATGCTATTACTAACTTCATTATTTATAGAAACTGAGATATTATCTGGATTTGGATTTACTATTGCTGTTGATGTTACAGAAAGATCTCCACTCAATGTATGACTATGATTGGCATTCAAAGATTCGCTTTCTGTATTCCATTCCACACTAACATCTACAGTATAATCTTTTACATTTTTAGTAAGAACTAAAAATTCTTTTGTTAATTTTAATTTTTGTTCCACTGTTATTTCAAGTGGATTTATATTTGTTACTATTCCAAATAAAACAGAAGTAGGGGCACTTGCATCATTTGCCCCTACTGCCATTCTTTTTATTATTTCACTTAATGAGCTTCCCATTAACTTTACCTCCTTATTGAGATATAAAGTTTTGTCCTCTTAATGTTAAATCCATAAAATGTTCTCCATTTTTAAATTTATGTTTTGCTTTTTCTACTAACATAAAAGTTTTTATCTTAACATCACCTAAATCTAAATTAACTATAATGAGAGAGCCTCCTCTAACTCTTATATCTCCAAGTGCATTTTTTATTTCCAAACTTCTAGTCTTTTGATTATACAAATCTAGTAATGCTCTTGCCTTTACTGCTCCATTTGTTTTTTCATCAATTGTATCAAAATATTGCAATACTCCCCATTTTTCAATATTGCTTGAGTCTTTTGCAATGTATATTTCTCTTTTACCTGTCTCAGAATTATCATATGTTAACTTAATTTGGTTATATGTATCAGAATCAATTGAACTTTCATAATCATAGTTTTCTCCGGTTTCTTCATCTATTACTAATCCTACTTTCATTCTTTCTAGATTCTTTAAACATAACTTTCCAAAATCATCATATAACACATACATTTCTTTTCTATTTCTAATTGTTTCATCTAACGCATTCAATATCATATCAAATAATTCTTGATTACTTTCAGCTTTTTTCGCTATAACATAACCTGTATTTTCCAATATTCCTACATTTAATTGATATTCATTTGCAATCATTTTAACAAGTTCATCAGCCCTTTTGTTTGTGTATGTTTTAGTATCTTTATTTTTTAAATATCTTAATTGGTCATATGCAGTTGTTGTTATTACTTTCTCTTTATCTCTTTTCTTTTTAAAAACAAAACCATAAAACAAATTTGTATTATCAACTTTAAATGCTACTGGATTACCTTCCTCAAAATTTATAATATTATCCTTTATAATTTTAAATTCTAGTTTTCCTGCTGCACCTTTTCTTTCTGTGGTCCATGTAATTTCATCTTTTACCACAGGCTCATATACTGTATTTCCATTTTGAATTAATAATTGTTGACTCATCTCATCCTCCTATGCTGGAATCCATAAAACTTGATTTGGATATATTAAATTAGGGTTTTTTATTTTATCACGATTAGCATTAAATATTGTTGTATATTTACTTCCACTTCCATAAAATCTTTTTGCTATATTCCATAAGCAATCTCCTCGTTTTACAGTATAATTTTGTCCACTTGGCTTTGCTGGTGCAGTTGCTGTATTATTTGTAGTAACTGTTCTTGTCACTACTGGTGGCTTGTATTGTTTGATGGTAACTTTTACTGTTTTTGTTGAATATTCTCTATATTGTTTTAATTTTATCTTTACCTTAATATCAAAACCTTCTTCGGTAGTATCTGTTATAGTATAATCTTCTAATGCTACTTTCATATTTGTATCAAATATGTTTTTGCCATTTGGAAATTTTCTTACAACTATAAATTGAAAAGCAGATTTATTTACTTTCAACTTTTCTAAAATTCCCAAATAATACTTAGCATTTTGAAAATTATTATTATACATAGCAAATGGATATTTTGTATTTGGAAGTATTACTTCAAATTCAATGCTTGTTAAACCTGGATTTTTTAAAACATTAATCTCTGTATTATTTATCAAATCATATGTTTTATTTTTATTACTAATTTTTAGTTCAAGTTTTTTAGGAGGAATAGGAAGAAGCACATTTCCTAAATAAAAATAATATGCCATAATCTCCTCCTTCTATTCATGTATTCCATCAGATACATATTCTAATTCTTCTTCTAATCTAGAAGTTAATTTATTTGTTACTTGATCTACAATTCCATCTATATCTTGTTCTCCATTTATATTGTTATTGTTTGTCAAGTTTATTGTTAGTGGTACTGTTGTAAATCTATTAATAGTATCCCTTTCAGCTAGATCAATCAAATATTTCAAATCTTCTTCTGATATATCTTTTGTATTATCAGCAATGTCCTTTGTATTGCCTGCAATATCTCCAAGTGTACCATTACCAAATTTTGATGGATCCAAAGAAAAATTATTTAAAGCACTATCAATAGCATCTCCTGCACCTTTAATCCAATCGTTTCTATGGTCAACCCTATCTTGTCTTGTATTGTTCATCTCAATTGCTGTATTTTGAATATTGGTAGCAGATGCGTTAAGTTTTTCACTAAATTGACCTTTTAATTCGTTGATTTTTTCCATTGTTCCATCCATCTGGCTTGCCATATCTTTTAATTTTTGATTTCTATTTACAACCTTTTCTTCCATACCTTTTGCAAAGTCATCTGCAAAATGTGCTGCTTGCACTGTGTCTATAGACACACCTGGTATCTTGTTTAGAACATTAATAATTCCATTTACAATTGAAACAACTCCGATTATATAATCCTTGGAATATTGATAGTATTCCAAGACAAACTGCATCAATTCCAGTTTGGAAAGCATACCAAGCACCCATCATTCCTAAAATACAAGTTTGTACTCCTAACCATAAATACATAACTGCTAAAACTAATCCATACCAAATACCTTGTATTCCAAGTCCTGCTACCATTATTCCTAGTCTCAAAGCATCCCAAACATATAACATCGCATATGCAACCTTATCGTTTGTAAACCATAAATATGTTAATACTGCAATTAAAGCTATTATTACAATTGCAATCCATGTTGCTGGACAAGCTAACATTGCTGTATTTAATCCTAATTGACTTGCTGTTGCTGCCACATCTGCTGATACTTTAGTTTTCGTAGCAAAAGCTAAAGCATATTGAGCAATAGTTTGAACTGTTAATAATGCTGTAGCTATTCCACTTGCTATTTCCCATGCTGCATAAGCTCCAACTACTGCAAGTATCATTGGTGCAAAAGGCTCTAATGTACTAACTAACCAAGAAACACCTTCTATTAGTGCTAATATTGCTTGTGCTGCTAAACTTGCTCCATCTATAAACATATTAAACAACTCTTGAACTTGTTGATTATTTGCTAGTTCATTTATTTTAACCAATACTGGATCTAATGCTTTAATAGCAACATTTTTTATTCTTGTCCAAATTTGTCCCCATGTCATTGGCATCTTATTATATCTATCATTTATTTGGTCTGCTGAAGCAAACATTGCATTTTTTATAACATTTGCTGTAATTAGTCCTTCAGATGATAGTTCTTTTAATTCTCCTTTAGATTTTCCTGTATATTCTGCTATAGCTTCCGCTAATAATGGAGCGTTCTCCATTATAGACCTAAATTCATCACCTTGCAGTTTCCCTGCTGCCATAGCTTGCGTTAATTGGTACATTGCAGATGTTTGTTCCTGGATACTTGCTCCAGAAATAGCAAAATTTTTATTCATTAATTCTGTAAAAGCAACTATTTCATCAGTATTTTTAAAACTATCTCCTGCTAATATTCCTAATTTAGAAACTACACTTGTTGTTGCAAGGAAATCGGATCTTGTTCTATTAGACATAGCAAAAATTTTATTTTCTAAATCAGCAACACTTCCATTATCATCAACAATTAATTCTAATCTGGATCTATTGCTAGTTGTTGCATCTGACAAATTAACCAAACTTTTTATTGCTGATACTCCACCAATAGCAATAGCAATATTTTTTACTGTACTTAAAAATTTATTTCCATTCATATTACTACTATTAATACTATTATTAAGTTTTTCTTGGTTATCATGTCCATTCTTTATACTTTTTGCAACATTATCATAATCTCCTTTTAAATTCTGTACTAAAGTTCTTTGTTCTCTTACACTTGCTATAATATCTTGTGCTTTTGCTGTTTGTGTTCCTTCTGCAGCTATTATTTTTCTTGCTTCTGCTTCTACTTGTTTTAATACTTGCAATTCGGCTTGGTATGTCAATTCAGTTTGGAGTGCTGATTGATTTAGTTTTTCGGCATTATTAATTGCTTTTGTAGGTGCAACAGACATTTCATTATTTAGATCTTTAAAACCTCTAGTTGTTTTAGTTAAATTTGAATGTATCTTTGCGAATACAGAGGAAGCCATATCTTGTACCACTATTGAACTTCTTATAGTAGCCATATTCTCCTCCTTTAAGAAAAAATAAAATATAATTATTTTTTCATTTTTGCTGCCTCTTTCTTTTCATCATCAATTCTTTTATTGATAGATGCTATTACAAAGGCTTTTTCTTTGAAATCTAAATTTAGAAATTCATGCGGAAATTTATGAAGTTTTTGAAGGCAATAATGTGCATATACAGCATCACTATCACCTTCTTCAATTAGTTTTTTGCTTCTTCAACCGCATCATCTAAACTATATCCATTTATTTCTTGAATTTTTTGCATTAAATCATCATATTCTCCTGGATTTAATAAATGTTTTTTCAATAACTTTATAGCATCCATTTCTCCATAATGATTTTGCAATTCAACATTGTGTAAATCTGGATAAACTACACATTTATCTGCTAATAGTTCTAAATATCTTACAGTATCAAATTCTTGTTTCATTCTTTTTCCAACTTGAATTTGTTTATAACATTGTTTTCTTATTGCATCATTTTCATCTGCAGTAATGGTTTTTAATTTCCATTTTTCATAATTTCCTTCTTTATCTTTAAATCTTTTTGAAGCAACATATTCTATTTCTTGTACTTCATCTTTCAACATAAAACTTTCTAAACTCATATCTTATCTTTCCTTTCACTAATTTAATTTTTTATTTTTATTATTGCATACCTGCTAATTGTGTAAATTTAGTTGGATTTGAAAAATCTTCAAATGTAAAGTTAATTTCTTGTTCTAAGAAATCGCCATCTACATCGAATGCTGCTAAAACTCCACCATCTACATTGCATCCTTTAAATACCATAGTACAAATACCTGCTGCAGATGTTGGATCATCATTGGTTACCTGAATGTCAAAATAGACATCCTCTCCAGTATTTTTATATCTTTCCATAAGTTCATCAAATATTGAAGTGTTTTTATATATAGTAATTTTTCCTGTTCCTTTCCAACCTGTTGATTTATTACCACTACCGGTTTTTCCAAGAATATTAATTTCTTTTTTTGTCTTTTCAAACTTTGCTTCAAAATCTTTACCTTGCATTAGTAAGTATCTTCTATTTTCAATAGTAACATAGCATTCTGCTAGTTTTGCACTTATAGCATCTTTTGCATTCATTGTTATATTAGCCATTTTTAATTCCTCCTTATATAAAAAATAAGAGAACAATTTTATTTGTTCCCTTTTATTCAACTACTACTGTCATATACAATTTTTCCATTGCATTGATTACTTGAACAGATGTATCAATAGTTACTGATTTTTTATCATTTCCTATTTGTACACTTACATCAGAATCTTCAAAATTTTCTATTGCTTGAAGTGTTTGGTAGTCTTTAAATAATGTAACAATATCACTCCAAAGTGAAGTTCTTCCAGCCTCATTATTTGCTATTTTTCCAAGATATTTAGAGTTAAATACACTAGCAACATCTGAAGCAATTTGATCTAATACTCTTATTGTTTGATTAGATTTAAATTCTTCTCCTTTTTCGCTTGTAGTATCTACTAAACTATTAATATCTACTAAAACTCTAATTTCATCTCCAACTTTATGAAGTACAAATTCTCCATTATCAATTGAAGCTTCTAGTTGTGCTTGAGTATAATCAGCATTTATTGTATATTCTCCATCATATGTTTTATTTGTATTTGATTTATTTATTTCGCAACCTGCAATTACACCAGTTACCCAATAAACAAGTGCGGAATCATCTTCTACTGTTGTATTTTTAACATTAATTACACCCTCATAGTTTGCAGTATTATTAAATAATACAACTTGAAATTTTATTCCTTGCTCTTCTCTTAATCTTTTAACATATTGAACATATAAATTAGACGTAGATTCATCTTTTGCTGTACATCCTACAGCATTTACTTGATATGATTCTAATTTATCTAAGAATTTTTGATGAGCCTCTCCACTTACATCTCCATTTGTTCCTCCAGTTAGTGCTTTTCCTGCTGTAACTGCTATTGTAGTCATATTAAATGTTACATAATCATTATCAACTAATTCATTTACTGTTTTTATTGTTTGTAGGTCAACTTCTTTTGTTCCTAAATATGTACTAACATCATATTTAGTCTCATCATCTATATTTTTCGCAATAACTATTTTTAAATCGTTTCCTCTTGTTCCACTACATTTTGCTGTTGCTAAATCATTTGTAGCTTTATTTCCAGAATTTAATCTATAAAAATATGCTTTCTTTATATTTTTATATAAATCTCTTAATCCTTTTAATTTTTCATTTGCATAATCATATCCAAATATTTTTAAAGAATTTTTTGCAAAGTTTTCAGATGTAACTTCAATTATCTCTCCATCTTTTCCCCAATCCATTTCAATTGCCATTGCAGCAATTCCTCTTTCTCCCATTGAAGAAGAAGCACTTTGTGCAGATGCAAAATTAATATATGTACCAGGCAATTTTTTGTTTTGGCTTATAAAAGTTCCTCCACCTAATGCCATATTAGTTCACCTTTCCTTTCTTATAATTTTCAATTATTTTATTAATTTCTTGTTTACTATAACTTTTATCTTCTTTTAATATTGCATTTAATAAATCTTTATTATCAATAAAAGTTTTAGATTTAATAATTTGATTTTTAGTATATTTTTCTTCAGTAATTTTATTTTCCTTTTTAGATGTTTTCATCTTTTTTTACCTCCCCACTTAAATTATAATCATTCATTTTTATGGTTGCATCATCATCTTTCTTTATAGATAAATTGTAATCTATAAAGAAATGTAAAACACCATCTTCAACTTTGTGATGTAATTTTATGGCCCTTATTAAACTTTTATCTGATAATTCTATATATTCTAATTCATATAGATTATCTATCATATCGTTCAATATTTCAGTATTTCCATCTAAGGTATATCCTATTATTACTATGTTCAACAAATCTTTGTAGAATTTATTTTCAAGTCCAATTTCTCGACTTTCGTTTCCGTCTATTACCTTAATAAAGAAACAAGGCTTTTCTAATCCTTGTTCCTCATTATTAGTATAAATTGGATAATCTCCTTTATCTTTATATATTGCTTTTACTTTTGCAGCAATACCAAGTACTATTTCATTTACTACACTTTTAACCATTATTAAAACACTCCTCAATATAATTTTTCATTTTTCTTTCTAGTAAAGCTGGAAGTTGTGATTCAAGTTCTTTCTCTGATATAGTTAGCATATATTTCCCCTCAACCCAACTTGCTTTTAATCTCTTTCCTAGTGCGGGTACATATCTGCCTGGTTCTTGTCTATGTCCATATTCTACATATGAAGCATATTTTACTGGGTTTTCTACTACTATAATATAGTTATTTCCAAATTTAAGAATTTTTAATGAATTAGCATATGCAGTTGCATCTGGTACACTTCCACCTTCTGCTTCTGATTCTGTATTTGCTGTCCATCCTCTTCTTAATGTTCCACCACTCTTTATTGTATATCTTTTGCCCTCTATTGTTTCAAATGTTCCTTCTCCTACTGGAGTCCTTGGTATTACTTTTGCTAATAATCTCGCAGCAAGTTCTCTTGCTACATCTTGACAAAATTTTTCTATATCTGTCTTGGCCAACTTTTCAAATTTTCTTTCTAATTCTTCTAATTCACTAAAATCACATTCTCCCCATTTTGCCATTTATGCCCATCCTTTCCATAATTCTAGTATTATTTCTTGATGAGTGTCATAGATTGCTGGCTCTCCACTATTCTTATATTCTGTAGTTCTACCTTTTCGTGTTACTACTATCTTGCTTCCTGGTTTTATATCTAATTCTGGTGCAATAAATAATTTTATTTTTTGTATTTTCTTTGCTTCAGTATCTGTTTCTGTATTTACATATATATCTTCAAAAGAAACTCTACAATCTTTATCTATTAATACTGTTTCTTCTATATTTTTTGTTATATTATTTACTTCTTTTGGTCTTTTTTCAACTACATCACATTTAGCATCGTATTGACTTTCAATTGTTTTTCTAGCAGCTATTATATATGGATTCATATTACCACCTCATCCTTCGATTTTCATATAAAGCCTTTTTATATTTTTCTACTAAAATATCTTCATCAAAGTCAACTGTACCAGTATTATATGTTGTTCCATTTATTTCAATTTGTGAGGATGTATCAGCAAATGTTGTTGTAGTATCTCCTATTTGAATACTTTTTATTTTTACATTAGAATTCTCATCAGAGTTTATATCAATATTTTTTACAAATAACTTATCATATTTATTTAAATACCAATAATCTTTAGTCATTCTAAGCCATGTTGTATATAATTCATTTAATATCTTCTCTTGATGGGTTTTTCCTAAAATAATAATCATAGTATCATAAATAGAACATACTAATTGTGCACTTGCCATTTTCTTTTTTTCTCCATCTTTTATCCCATTAATAGATAGTTCTATTTCTAGTCTTTTTATAAATGCTGTCATATCTATATTAGTTTTATTATATATTTCTTCTAACATATTTAATCACCTACTCTCCTTCTGGATTTTGGCTTTCTCCTGTACTTGCTTCTTCTGTTTCTTGAATTTTAGCAATTAGTGTTTCTTTTTTCATATTATGAGTATTTTTTATTCCTAATTCTTTTGCTCTTTCTTTTAGTGCTTCTAATTCTTCATCTTCACTTTCATTATTTTCTCCAGTTTCTTCTTCATTGTCTCCTTCTGGATTATCTTTTCCCTCAATGCTACCGATATTTGTATCGCTATCATCATTATTCGAAATTTCTTGTTTTCCTTCTGGATTTTGGCTTTCTCCTGTACTTGCTTCTTCATTAGATGTTGGAACTTCTAGATCTGTTTTTGCTTCTTCAATTTCTTCGATAATATCAACATATTCTTTGTTTCTCTCGTATTCCTCTAAATCGATAGTTGCCTCTTCATTAATGAAACACCATTTATTTGCAAGTTTTACACCTTCGCCTTTTACTCTAACTCTAAACATTTTTGGTTACCTCCTAATTAATTAAAATTGAGTAAGGAATTACCCTTACCCAATATTTATTTTTGCTTGGAATATATCTTCAGCACAACTTAATGCAGGTAATGCTGTTGCAACTGCTTTTTCCCATGTAGAAACTGGATCTTTTCCTTCTTCATACATACAAGCAAATATTTTTCCAACTGTTCTTACATCTACAGAAGGATCTCTTTGTAATCTGATTTCTTCTGCAGTTGGTCCATAGACAGTTTCTCCTAATGTTTCACTAGGAAGCATAACAAATTTATCTTCTGGGAAGTATCTATGTTTTGTATATGTTCCATTAGCTTCTAATTTTCTATATTTTTTATCATAAGTATAAATCTTTGGTAGTCCTAAAGACTCTAAATAAGTATTTAATTCTCCAACACTTGCTAATCTTGTTGTATCTTTACCAAATAAAGCATTTGTTACATTTTTATTTGATAATATTTTTGCAAGAATAGTATTAGATGTGATTACTCTTCCTGGCATTTGATCTAATCTATTAGCCCATGTAATCATATCATTAATTGGATTAGCTGTAGTTGATGACCAGTCAACATTTGTTGCTTTGTTTTCAGTTGGAACACCATAATCTATTGATGCAGATAATCCATTTTCATCTAATGTTATAACACCATTTGCAATAACATCCATTCTCATTTTTTCTATTCTAGCTCTTACTGATTCAACTAGATTATCAAAATCATTATAGACATCTTTCATTAATGCTTGTCTTTCAGCATCATTTCTTGGACTTTCTAATGCAATAATTTCTTTTTCTTTTAATTGCATTTTTCTTTTAATTAAAGCTAATTCGATAGCTTTTTTCTCTGCTTCTCTTTGTCCAATTTCTGATTCTGTATCAAATCCATGAACAGAAGCAATTACTGGTGTCTTGCTAGCATTTGTTAGCATTTCAAACTCAAGACTTTGTTTTTTAACTTCTGGGAATAATTCCTCACCCATCATTGCTGGGAATTTTCTTTCTTTTAAATAATTTAAAACTTCTTTTTGATTAAATAATTCTAATACACTCTTTGGCATAATAAATACACTCTCCTTTTTTTATTTTTAATTAAAAATAGATAGCATTATTTTTGCTATCTATCCTTTTTATCTAAATTTAATTCCTGTCATTGCAGCTTTATCATCTGCACTAATTGTTTGTGGTAATCTTGCTTCTAATACATATCCTTCTACCATTACTGCTGCTGGTTGTGGTCCATGAGTTACATCAACATCTGCAAAGATTAATCCTATTGCAGTTTTTGTTGTAGTTGTAGTTGCACTCGCTCCTTCTCCTGTTGTTTTTGTTTCAGTTTTATAATAAACTGTTCCTGCTTGAACTATTTTTCTACCTTTCTCATCAGCAGTGATATCTGTATCATCTACTTGATAAGTAAAATTTTGAAACTTAGCTGATGCTAAGAAATTTTTTTCTTTTACACTTTCTTTTGAAACATACATAATTTTTACCTCCTAAAATTTAATTAAAAAATTGGCTTTTTGTTTCTTGGCTTTCACTTTTATTAGCCTCTTTGGCGAAATTAGCTGCCATACTAATATCGTCTCCTTCATCTCCCTTGTTTCCATCGGGATCAACTGGTTCATAACCAGATGCTTTTTTCTTTTCAAAGAAATGAGGTGCCTCTTTCTTGTAACCTTCAATTAATTCTTTTAATCCAACTAATGATTTTTTATCATCAGAAATCTTGGTTTTATCTTTATCTTTATTTATTAATGAAACTACTGCTTCCCTTGTAAATTTGTCTTTTAATACTTTCGCATCATCTAGACCTTTATTTAGTAAATCATTATAAATATAATCTTCATTTTCTTTTTTAGCATTATCCTCTATTTCTTTAATTTTTTTGTCATATTCATCTTTTGAAATACTATTCTTTTGTAAGTCAGCAATTGCTTTTTCCTTATCTTCTTTTTCTTTTGTAATTACTTTTTTGTCATTTTCTAATTGTGATTTTTCAGATTGTAAGGTTGTAATCTGAGTATTTAATGCAGCAACCTCTGCACCATTTTTGGCCATAACAGATTCTACTTGTTCATCTGTTAATCCCATTGCCTTTAATTCTTCTCTTTTCATGAGTTCTCCTTTCAATTCAGGCATTCGTGTTTTTATACGGAGCAACGCCTCCGACCTGGTGTTGTTATCGAACAACTTACAAAATCGTGATATATAAAAAATAAGTATGTATAATTACATACCTACTTTTATAACTTTGTTATGGTTGTTTAAGAATCCATTTAATCTGCCACTATATCTACAGACACCAAAAAAAGACATATAAAACTATATGCCTTTTAAATAAAATCGCCTTAAATCGTATTCTAGCGGTTCGTTTTTTCGCTATTTCCCGCTATTCTCTAGTATTTCAATCTTTAGTATTTCATTTTCAAAAAGTGAATAATTTTTATTGTCTTGTTCATTTAATACATCTATTTCTTCTACTTCTGGTTCATTATCTTCTGCAGGTACATATCCCACAACTTTTCCTATAAATTCTTTATTATTATCAACTTTTACTTTTACTCTTTTACTTAAATATTCTTCTAGATTTTTCATAATATTATCCTTTCTTGTATGGAACTATATGAACTCCAGTTTTGCTATAATGAATTTTAAAACTATTTGTTTCTGCTTCTCCTTTTTTAGTTTTTACCATACCTATTTTTTTATCTACTTCTATAATTTCTTTCTTATCCCATTTCCCATTTTTATCAAAGTTTATTATACCTTTTCCTGCATATTTATTAACTAAATCTTGTGCTTCTTTACTAGATATTGTTAAATAACTTTTACTATCTATATAATTATTACTTCCCTTAATGTGTTTATCTTGTTTTCCCATATCAATTATTTTATTAGTATTACTAATATATTGTTTTGCAGCTTCACCACTAGTTATTCCTTTTGCATCTGCATATTGTGCTTTTAAGTTTTTCCAATTATCTATATCATTATACTTCATTTTTTGGAAATCTGCAAATGTTCCTGGTATATTATCTCCAAGAACATTTTTATATCTTTTGTATTGCTCATAGTCAGAAGATTTATTTTTATTCATCTTTACATCTATTTCAAACTCTTTCTTAGTTGCTGGATCAGAATATACATATTTTTCTAACCACTCATTATATGTAATATTACTTGGTATATAATATGTTTTTCCTCCAGTATTTCTTGCAGCTCTTTCTCCAAACTCAAATTCATCTTTAAAGTATGGTGCTGTTGTTGTTCTACATCTAATATGATATGGTGGTGCAGTTACTCCTATTTTATAATCTTTCATATCAAATATTTTGCCATCTATTTCTCTACATTCTTCTGATGTTTTAGAGTCTAATGTTGCTATATTTATATACTGCTGTACCCATAATTCATTAAAACATTGCTTTCTTGATGCACTTGCAAAGAAAGCTGATTCAGTCATTACTAATCTTCCTGCTTTATATTGGCTTGTATTAAAATCTTTTGAAATTTTTTCTATAAGTTGATCTGCATCTCCCCTTAAAGTCTTCTCTAAGTCTTTTTGTAATGTATCTAACAAAGCTTTTTTATTTTTCCAAATTCTATCTGAGAATGTTTGCTCATCGCTTGTCCATGGTCTAGATATAATTTTTTGAATAGTATCTACGTTTAGTGTTGCAAATTTAAATGCTACATTTGAACCTTTTTGTAATTCATATGCTGTTTTATAATAGTTATCCCTATATGATTCTATAATGAATTCAGTTGTAGTTTCCTGTTCATTATAATATAATTTTTCAATTTGTTGCTGTATTTGTATTTCTAATGCTTCTAATCTAGAAATATGAACTTTTGCACTTGCATTTTCTAATTCTTTTTTCCAAATTAAATCTATTCCATTTTCTTGGCCATATTTTATATATTCATTAATATCCCATTTTAATTCTTTTAATTCTTGTATATTTAACCATTTTTTTGCTTCTTTTAAACTTATTTGATTATTAACAGCAAATCTTACTAACCAATTATTTATTTCTTTTTTTACTGAACTTAATGTTCTTTCATATGCTTCTTGTAACTCTGTAATGTATTTTGCCTCATTTAATAATTGTGCTTTTTCAAGTTCTTCAAATCTTTTTGTCCAATATTCTGCATTTTTTCCCATTATTTATCACCAACTTTTGCACCATCTTTATTGCTATTTGAGTTATTGTTTTTTAGTTCTTTTATCATCTTATCATACTCGGATTCTTGTTTTTGTGCTTCTTCTTTTTCTTCAGTTTCAATCTTTTCTTCTTCATCTTCTACATCACTAACATATGGATGTCTTGATCTAATTGTATATTTACTTATTATTCCCATACTATTTACGCAGTTTTCAATTAATTCTTTTTCATTTACTGTCATAGTTTTATTAAATACAAACTCAACTTCTTTATCAGTGTAATCTTTCCCAGTTGTCATTTCTACCCAGTTATTATAGAAGAACATAAAATATTCTAAACTACTCTTGAATTCTGTTTCTATATTTGAACAATCAAGATCCAAATCTGCATATAATTGTTTTAGTGCAACTCCTGACTCTTGTGTTCCAAATTTTTCGCTTTGTGTATCAACTCCAGAACCACCTTCGTAAATATCTTTCCTTAATTGTTCTATAAAACTTTTAAATGCTTCTATATTTAGATTGATATCTTTTCTATCATAGTCTCCGTCTTCATCTAAAAATACAGTATTAAATGTAGCAAGGTTTTTTTGGAATGTTCCTGCTTCTGATTGATAATTTTTAACAACATTTACTCCATCTGGTGCATCATAAATAGAGTCTCCTGTTCTAGAACATAATTCATCGTAACAATCAATAAGTGATTTTAATAAATGAATTAATGGCATTTCATCACCATTATATTTAAAATAAATAAATGGTATTTTTGTCCATTTATGAAGTGTATCTCCTATTTTAAAGTGTGCTAAAATACTTATTCCATGTATATCTTTTCCAATTACTAAATCTTTTCTTTTTTCTACTTCTTCAACATCTTCTAGTAAAGTTGAACCATCATAAATAAAATATCTAACTCCATCTAAATCCCAGTATTCAACTTTTGTTCTTTTCTCTCTATCAGTATCACTTGTATAAACCTCAACATCATAGGTCATTATTATTGCATCTAATATTTCGTGTTCTTCATCTTGCCATAATGGAATTATTCTTGTTGCATATCTTAATCTTGCTTTTAGATCTCCATCATTATCAATATATATTTGCCACCAACTTATACCTCTTTTTACCGCTTCTATTAATGTATATTTAAGTCTTTTATGCATTTTATTATTAAATAATGATTTCAAAATTTCTTTATAATCTTCATCTTCTTTTTCATCTTTTGCTATTACTTGCTTTATGTTTGGTTTTTTCCTTAATAAGTATCCTGCTTTTTGATTTATCATTTTATATAGTATTGGATGTTTTAATATGTAATTTTTAGCATGAGGTGCAATTTCTTCTGCTCCATCTTTATTTATATAGGTTCTTTTCTTATTTTTAATATCCCCTTCATTTTTGAAATATTTGCTACCTTCTAGCATTTCTTTATATGTATCTGATTGTTTGAAATCATTTATTTGTAAATCAATAAACTTTGATAATTCCATACCTTTTTTGGCACCTTCAGTAATTATCATTTTTATTTTATCCATTTCTGTTATCATCTTAAATCTCTCCTTATTATACGAAATATGCTCCCCTCTTCTTGTTAGGGAATAGTGTTTGTAATAAGTATCTTAATGCATCTAGTGCGTGGTCATTTTGTTTTATAGGTTTGTCCTCTCCTTTTTCTTGAGCCTTCTCGTCCCATATATATGAATTAAATTCTCTAATAATATTTTTACATTTTTCTTCTACTATATGGATTCGTTCTTCATCTAACCAATTTAGCACTAAATTAATACCATCTATTACTGTATTATCTGCTTCTTTTACTATTATCTTGTTTTGCTTAAATAAATTAATTAAAGATGTTGCACTAGGATCTATAATAACCTTTCTAACATCTATATCCTTTATTAATTTTTTATAATCTTTAAGAAACATATCATCTGTTTTTGTGATTTTTTCTTCTTGGCTATTTTTGTTCTTTTTTACACCTTTGTTGTAATATTCATCTAATATCCATACATGTGGTTTTCCATCTATGTATTTAATTCCACATAATAAAAACACCTGTGGATTTGTAATTCCATAATCAGATGTTACATAAAAATAATCAAATTTAGTTGGAATATCTCTTGCTTTAACACAATGTTTTGATTTATCAAAATTAGGATATATAATTCCTTCTGCAAGTACCCATAATCCTAAAATAAATCTTTGGTAGAATACTCCTACAAACATTTTTTTATATCTATCTTTTACTTCTTCAGATAAACTTAAATTATCATCCATTGTAAAATGTAGATATATAATACCTTTTTCTTTTGCTTTATCAATCCAGTTTACTTTAAACCAGTGATTTGGTCCTTCTGGGTTGCAGTTAAACCAATACTTTGAACCTTTTACAGAACATCTTGCTAATGCTTGGTTTACAAATGACTCTGGCATCAATGCAACTTCATCTAAAAATACTCCTGCTGCAGTAATACCTTGTACTAAATCTTGTGATCTTTCATCTTTACCTCCAAAGATATAGAAATAGTTTATTGTTTCGCCTTTTGAAATTTCTACTAAGTTGTCAGATCTTCTATCTTTTATAGTATATCCCTGTACTCTTAACATTAACTTTAGCCAGAATAAAACATTTCTTCTAAATGCTCCTACAGTTTTACCAGCCATAATAAAGTTTTGTCCATTAAACTTGGTCATTGCCCATAATACAAATGATAATGACATAGAAAGTGTTTTTCCTGCTCTAATACTTCCATCTGCTATTATTCCATTTTTGTCTTTTACAGGACTTTTATCATTCCACCAAGTTAATACTTTCTTTTGTTTTAAACTAAATTTCCTAAACTTGAATATAGTACCATTTTTTATTTTTTTTCTTAAAGTTATTGCATTTTGCATAACTTGTTTTTTTAGATTAGAAATTCTTTCATCAAGAGTTAAGTTACTCTTGTTTTGGTTCTTGTTCTTCATCATAATCATCCCATGTACTTTCTACACTATCATCAAGTGCTTTTATAAAACTATCATCCTTCATATTTTCTGGATCATTAGTTCCTTCTTTTGCAATTTCTCTTTCTAATCTAATTAATTCTAATTCAAGTTTTCTGTCATCATTTTCTATTTTATGATAACTATCTAGATATCTTCTTTTGGCCTCTTGTACTCTTGTCAATGCTTCTTCTAGTCTTTGTATTATATTTATGGTACTTTCTGCTTCGGTAGTTGTTAATGTTCCATTGTCTCTATATGTGACATTATTAGATGAACTCTTTGACATTCTTACGATGCTCATTTCTTTTCCATCTTGCATTTTTTTTATTTTTTCTAATATTCTTCTTTCTCTAATTGATAATATTTTTATTTCAGACATTATTTGATATTTTTTATCATATAATTCTTTTTGTTGCATAATTGCCTTTTCTTCATCTGTTAATAAATCATCATATATAGTTTCATATTCGCCAGTTTTAAGTGCTCTTGTATTTCCTTTTTCTGCTCCAGGACCACCTTTGTTTCCTTTTGCATTTTGGTTTCCTTTTTTCACTTTACTTAGATTGCTGTCTCTTTTCCATTGTTTCTTTTTAACTAAATAAAGAACTTCATTGTAAGTTACACCATGTTTTTCAGCAATTTGTTTGTAGGTTTTTCCAGACATATAGTCTCGTTTTATTTTAGAAATTTTGTTACTATCTTCTATCACATCATATCACCCACCTACCTTTTATCTAAAATTGCCTCTTTATTAGTTAAAGTTTCCCATCGTTTCACTATAACGTCACAATATTTTGGATCTAATTCCATCATATAGCATATTCTATTCATTTGTTCTGCAGCGATTAATGTTGTTCCACTACCTCCAAATAAATCCAATATTATATCTTCTACTTTACTACTATTTTTTATTGCTTCCACTACTAGATCAACTGGTTTCATGGTTGGATGTAATTCATTCTTTTTTGTTCTTTCTATATCCCATATATCAAAATTACTTCTATTCCCATAAAACAAATGAGATTGAAACCATCCATATATAATTGGTTCATATTTACTCATATAATCACTATTAGACAATGTATGATTTCCTTTATTCCATATAATTAATGCTTTATATCTATTATTTAGTTTATCTAATGCTCTAAATATATAATCTAATCCTAGTCTGTAAAAACATACATAATATGCACCTTTATTATATTTTTTTATAATTTCAAACATTTTTAATATGAATTTATCTCCATCTTCTCTATTCATATTGTCATTCTTTATTTTTCCATATCTTGCATTAAAACTTTTACTTCCATCTGCATGAACATTACCTTCAAAATTCATTAAATATGGTGGATCTGTAAATACCATATCAGATTTTCTATTATTCATTAATTTTTTTATATTTTCTTGTATTGTACTATCACCACACATTAAACGATGATTACCTAATATCCAAACATCTCCTGGTTTCGTAATTGGTTCTTCTATTTCTTCATATGCAGAATCTATATCAAAGTCATCTTCTTTACTTCCACTTATATCTTTTAGCATTTCATCTACTTCATCAAAATCAAAACCAGTTAAATTCGTATCAAAGTCTTGTAGTTTTAATTCTTGTAATAATTCTTCTAATTTTCCTTCATCCCAGTCACCTTGTATCTTATTTAATGCTATATTTAATGCCTTTTCATTTGTTTTATCTAAATCTACTACTATACACTCTAACTCTATAAAACCTAATTCTTTTAATACTTTTAATCTTTGATGTCCTCCAATAACAGTCATATCCTTATTTATTATTAATGGACTTACAAATCCAAAATTTTCTATACTATTTTTAATTTTTATATATTCTGGATCATTTGGTTTTAAATCTTTTCTAGGATTATAAGTAGCAGGTATTAATTTATCTATTTTAATTTTTTGTATATTCATTTAATCACCTTCTTTTACATCTTATCTAGTAATTGCAATCTTATTTGTTCTGCAATCTTCTTCATCATAATTGGTGGCACACTCATTCCACATACATATTGCACATTCATTCCCATAAAATCATAATCTTGAGGAAATGTTTGTATTGTTATGATATCTTTATCACTTGCATATCCTGGTACATCATATCTTAATGGTGGACTTCCACCTGCTGCTATTGTTGCTGGTGTTCTATCATCTTTTAAATACTGAGTATTAAAACAACTTATTTTTCCCTTTTCTGTTCTTTTAATTGTGTCACTTAATTTAACATCTCTTGCTATTCGCTTTTTCCATCTTTCGTATGTTAATGTGTTTTGGTTTAATTCTTTATAGTTACTGTCTTTTATTTCTCCATATTTTATCGGTTCATCATTGAATTCTAATTTTATTCTTGAAACATTTATATTTTTATTTACTGCTATAAAAAATAATCTTTCCCTTCTTTGAGGTACTCCCATCTTTGCAGCATTTAATAAAAACAACTGTGTATTATATCCAATTTCATTTAATCGTTTAATTATCAAATTCACATATCCTTTAGCATTTCCCTGCATTAATCCTTTTACATTTTCAGCAACAATTATTTTAGGTTTTAATATGTTGGCCAGTTCTATAAATTCAAAAAACAAGTCATCTAATATTTGACTTGCTTGACCTTCTCTAAATTTTTTATTCTTTCCCCAGTTTTTTTCTCTTTCTCCACATAGTGAAAATGTACTACATGGTGGACTTCCATCTAATATGTCTAAATTATATAATTCTGCAGGTAATTCATTTAATTTATTCATTTCTTGAATTCCCATACAATAATTATATTTTGGATGATGATTTTTTACATAAATATCATTTATTTTCTTATCAATTTCACAATTTCCAATTACATCATATCCTGCTAGTTTATAACCCATTGTAGAACCACCACCACAAGCAAAACATGAAAAAACTTTATAATTATTCTTTGGTATGTTTTTTATATCTTTTAAATACCATTCATATTCTTTCATCTTATTCTACTCCTTGCTGTTCATCTACATCAAATACAAAACCACATTTTGGACACTTACATTGAAATTTATCATCATCGAAATCGTTTATATCTATTTCTGCATTGTCATTCATAGTTTCTTCGGTTTCTTTTATTAGTTTATTTATTTCTTTTTCTTCAAAACCAGTAATTGATAAGTCTATATTGATATTTTCTAATTCGTTAAATATACTTTCTAATTTTTGATAATCCCATTCTCCAGATATTTTATTAAGTGCTATGTTTAGTAGTTTTTCTTTATTTTTATCAAATTCAACTATTATGCAATCTATATCTTCATATTTTAGATCCTTTAAAACTTTAAGTCTCTGATGTCCACTTATTACTGTCATATCTGAATTAACTATAATCGGTGTAACATATCCAAATTCAATAATACTATTTTTTATTTTTTGGTATTCTTTGTCTTTTTCTGTTAGTTCTTTTCTGGGATTGTATGTTGCTATTTTTAAATCCCCTATTTTTAATTTTTCTAGTTTCATTCTTTCCTTCTTTCTTAAAACATTCCACTTGCTTATAGCAGTTTTTACATTCTCTTCTCATACACATATCATATTTCATATAACATACCTCTTTTGTATAAAAAAAGAACCTGTAAAAACCGATTTACAAGTTCGTTTTATCTATATTATTTCAAAAAATAAAAGGGGATTTATTTTTCTTAAACATATTTTTTGATATTATTATTATAAATTATTGACAATGTCATGTCAAGGACAAGTTTTGGACAAGTTTTATTATTCAAAAATCACATTTTCCTTATACCATCTATACCAAACATAAGCACTGCAATTTCTTCAATTGCGGAATTTGCATCTCTCCTAATTTGCCTCTCACTTATA
>CAPBNZ010000009.1:0-38151 GCA_948585895.1 uncultured Clostridia bacterium
CCATTCGCCTTTTTCATTTTTTACACCTTGCATATATACTCTTTGATTTCTAGCAGTTACACAAACAAAAACTTCTTTTCCATTCGTTTTTATTCCTTCATAACCTTTTTTAATTCTTTCAATGGATTTTTCGCTACTATGACAGTCAAATAGACTTTTTCCTATTAAGTATTTGTATCCTCTTTCTTCATAATAATGATATTGGGCATTTTTATTCATAAATCTAATAATATAATCATTATCCACAAAAACAATAGGATAAGGATAACTATTTAAAATTCCTTCTAACATTTCAATTTTTTCCATGTTTTTTCCTCCTCAAATTCTTTATAACTTAATTATAATATGTTTTACATAAAAAAATCAAACTTACAAAGTTATAAGAAATAAGCAAATTATCCCCTAATTTAGGCCTTCTAAAAACTACAATAAAATAGCTTGCATTAGTATAAATATAAGAAAAAATCCAGTAACATGTTTGAACTCCATTTTACAGCTTTTTTAAAAGTTTTACTCTCTTATTTTTTACATTATACCATTTAATGCACTAAAAACTATTTGAAAAATAGACAAAAATTAGAAGAAACCATACAAAATAACATTAAAATATAGTATAATAAACATAGCAAAATAAAGGAGTAAAATATGCAAGAACAAAAGATCATATTTAAAAACATTAATTCATTTGAATTGAAAGATATATTTGACTGTGGACAATGTTTCCGATGGAATCAGCAGAAAGATGGAAGTTATACAGGGGTATTTGGCAAAAATGTACTAAATGTAAAAAAAGAAAAAGAAGTAATATTGATGGAAGGAGTATGCAAGAAAAACATCAAGAAAACCGTAGAAGAATACTTTGATTTGAATCGAGATTATAATTACATAAAAGGAAAACTGAGTAAGATAGACAAGAACATGGAAGCAAGTATAAAATATGGAAAAGGCATCCGAATTCTAAATCAAGATTTATGGGAAACAATTATTTCATTTATTATTTCTGCTAATAATAATATACCAAGAATTAAAGGAATTATAGAAAGATTATCATATGCTTATGGAACAAAAATAATTTGGAAGGGGATAGATTATTATACTTTTCCAACAGCAGAACAACTAAAAGATGTTACTGTTAAAGAATATCGAGAGTTGGGATTAGGTTTTAGAGATAAAAGATTATATGAAACAACACAAATGGTAGTAAATAAACAAGTAAATTTAGAGAAAATGGAAAAGAATACAAATACATTTGAAGTAAGAGAACAGTTATTAAGTCTGTCTGGAGTGGGACCAAAAGTAGCAGATTGTATTTTACTATTTTCTACATTAAAACGATTAGAAGTATTTCCTATAGATGTGTGGGTAAGAAGAGTAATGAATGATTTATATATAAAGCAAGCTGATGAAACGAAAGTGAGTAAAAAACAGATTGAAAAAATAGCCACTGAAAAATTTGGAGATTTAGCAGGTGTGGCACAACAATATTTATTTTATTGGAGAAGAGAAGCATAAAAGTGAAGATAGTTATGATATAAACTTAGCAAAGTAAAATAGTAAGCCATTATTTTTTGCACCTTGTGTGTCATGATTTAATAAATAAAATTTTTTGTCTTTTAGATATCTTATATGTTACGTTTTTGTTCGTCTATGAAAATTTCGTAGAAATTTTCTGTAGAATATATTTTGTTGTATAAAGGAATCTTTGATTTCTTCTGTACAATAAAAAAGTAGTAAGTAAATCTTGCTATTTTTGCGTTTATCATATAAAATGAACAAAAAGTAATTATTTTTTATATATAGGGGTATGTAGGTTTTAAATGCTTGTTTTTAGAAAGGAGATGTGTTAGCTATTTAGACTAACATAAATTAGCAAAATGGGAATAAGAATCATATATGGAAAACCAGGAAGTGGGAAAAGTGAATTCTGCTTTTCAGAAATAGCCAATAAACTAAATAAAGAAAAAAAGATATATATGATTACACCAGAACAGTTTTCATTTATAGCAGAACAAAAGTTAATGAAAGCTGTTAATTCATATGCTATTTTAGATGCGGAAATAGTTACCCTAAGTAGAATGGCTTATCGAGTTTTAAATGAGGTGGGTGGCAGTACAAAAAGTTATTTATCTAAATGTGGAAAAGCTATGCTCATCTATTCCATCTTGAATCAAAATAAAAAAGAACTAACATTTCTTGGAAAATCAGATGAGAACATTGAATTAAGTATGACAGCAATCACAGAATTTAAAAAACATGGTATAACAGTACAAAATTTGCAACAGGAAATAGAGAGAACAGAAAATACCTATCTAAAAACAAAATTAAAAGATATCGTATTAGTGTATCAAAAATTTGAAGAACAAATAACAGGAAAATATATAGAAGAAACAGATTTATTGACTCTACTTGCAAATCGTATCAAAGATACAGATTTTATTCGAGATAGTGTTATTTATTTTGATGAATTTGCTGGTTTTACAAAACAAGAATATGAAGTAATAAAAGAGTTTACCAAGATTGCTAAACAAGTTAATATTACTATATGTTCAGACAATCTAAATAGCAACACCAATCCAGATATAGACATATTTTATTCGAATAAAATTATGATAGCTAAAATCTGGAATATGATAAATGAAAATCAATTTAAAATGGAGGAACCAGTACATTTACAAAAGCAATATCGTTTCAAAACAGAGGAATTAATCCATTTGACAAATTACATTAACAATCATAAAGCAACAATTTATAAAAAAAGTGTAGAAAATATAGAATTATTCTTAGCACAAAATCCATATTCAGAAATAGAAAATATTGCTAAGCAAATTACAAAATTAATCAAAAATAAAAAGATGCGTTATAAAGATATGGCCATTATCACCAGAAACATAGACCAATATGCATCTTTAGTAAGAGCCATATTCTCAAAATACAAGATACCAGTATTTATTGATGAAAAAAGAGATGTTAGCCAAAACATTATTATACAGTATATACTTTCTCTGTTAGAAGTTCTAAGTAAGAACTTTTCCTCAGATGCAGTATTTAACTATTTAAAATTAGGCTTCTTAGATATAGAATCAGATGAAATATTTGAATTGGAAAATTATTGTAATAAGTGGGGAATTAAGCAAAATAAATGGAAAAAGGATTTTATCTATGAAACAGAAAAAGACGATAAAAAGCAAAAGTTAGAAAGATTAAATAAAGTAAGAAAGCAAGTTATCAATCCATTATTAGAGTTAAAAGAAAAAATCAACCAAGACAAAACAGTTGAAAACCTGACAAGATGTTTGTATGATTTTTTACAAGAACAAAAAATGGAAGAGAAAATAACAAAAAAAATACAACAATTAGAGGAAAAAGCTTTACTAGACCTAGCAAAAGAATATATAGCTAGTTATCAAATTATAATAGAGTTATTAGATGAAATGATGTTAGCCTTTGGAAAAGACAAAACAACAATAGACCAATACAGTAAAATTCTAAAAGTAGGGTTAAAAAATAGTGAGTTAGGAAAAATTCCAGGAACACAAGATCAAGTGACTTTTGGTGATATTGATAGATCAAGAAGTCATAAAGTAAAAACAGTATTTATTATAGGTCTAAATGATGGAAGCTTTCCAAGTGTCAACAAAGATGAAGGATTTTTAGATGATCAGGAAAGAGAAAAACTAAAACAAGATGGAATAGAATTAGCAAAAGGAACAGTTGAAAAATTATATGAGGACAATTTTAATATCTATAAAGCCTTTACAACAGCTGAAAATAGTATCTATTTATCCTATGCTTCGTCAGATAAAGAAGGAAAAACCTTAAGGCCATCTATGCTAATCCATAAAATAAAAAGGCTATATCCTAAGTTAAAAGAAAAAAGTGATATGATAAACAAAGAATATGAAATTACAAATGAGCTAGTAACCTATGAGCAATTGCTAGAAAATATAGCCAAGCTAAGGGATAATAAAAAAATCTCTGAAATATGGTATAGTATTTATCAATACTATAAGCAAAAGGTAGAATGGAAAGAAAAACTAGAAAATGATTTAAAAGGCTTAGTATACACAAATTTGCCACAAGATATTAGACAAGAAAATATACAAAAGCTCTATGGAAACACATTAAATACAAGTGTTTCACGACTTGAAAAATACAGAAGTTGTCCTTTTTCTTATTACTTGCAATATGGATTAAAATTAAAAGAAAAAGAAGAATTAAAAATACACACTTTTGAGACAGGGGCTTTTATGCATGAAACGATAGACCAATTTTTTGAACAAGTAAAAGAACAAGGATTAGGGTTAGCTGAAATAGGAGAAGAACAAATTTATCAAATAGTCTCAGAAATTATCGAAAGAAACTTACAATTAAGCAAGAATTTTATTTTTACTTCAACAGCTAAATACAAAACACTAGTAAAAAGACTAAAAAGAATTGTTAGTAAAGCCCTAAAATATATTATACAAACTTTAATTTATAGTGACTTCAACATAGAGGGAACTGAAATTGAATTTGGAAAAAAAGGAAAATACAAACCAATTGTATTAATGCTAGAAAATGGAAAAAAGGTTGAAATTACAGGAAAAATAGACAGAATTGATACTGCTATGCGGAGAAGAAGGAAAGTATCTTAGAATTATAGATTATAAATCTTCTAGTAAAAACATTGATTTAAACGAAGTATATGCAGGATTGCAAATTCAACTATTAACCTATTCAGATGCTATATGTAAAGAAGAGGACATTATGCCTGCTGGAATTTTTTATTTTTCATTATTAGAGCAGATGATAAAAGCAGATAAAAAAATATCAGATGAAGAAATAGAAGAATTAATTAGAAAGAACTTTAGAATGAAAGGTTTAATTTTGGCAGATATAAAGATTATTAAAATGAATGACAATACTTTAACATCTGGAAGTTCAAAGCTAGTACCAGCAGCAATTACAGCTTCTGGAACAGTCAATGAAAAGTGGACGAATGGAGTAGATAAAGAAGAATTTAAAATCTTACAAGATTATATAGACTTTATCATTAAACAAATTGCAAAGGAAATTTTAAGTGGTAAAATAGACCTAAGACCATATAATAAAAATGGAAAAACACCATGTGAATACTGTGAATACAAAACTATATGTGGGTTTAATATAAAACAAAATAATAATACATATCATTATATTGACAAAAAAACAAAAGATGATATCATAATGAAAATGAGAAATGAAACAAGAGGGACAGGTCTCTAATGTTTCAATTTAAGATTTAATTACAAAAATAAATAATATAAATGAAAATGAAACATTAGAGACCTGTCCCTCTTGTTTCATTGGAGGAATAAAGGATGGAAGAAACTAGTAAAATACAAATGAGAAAACGAAATATGAAGTTATTTCCTACTTATAAAAAGCTAAGTTGGGATTACCTATTTTTTTATACCGTAAATTTCTTATTTTTAACACAAGTAAAAAACATTAACCCAGCGGATGTCGTATTAATTGATTCTTTTTATTACTTGTTTGCTATGGCTTCACAAATACCAGCTACTTTTAGCATTGAGTTTTTGGGAAGGAAAAATAGCCTTATTTTGGGAAATGTTTTAGGATGTTTATATATGGTGGTTGTTATGCTTAGCCATAATTTGTTTTATTTGATTATTGCTGAAATGTTAAGTGCAGTTGCTTTTGCTATTAAAGAAAGTGCTGAACCAAGTTTGCTTAACGAATCAATACCACCAACTAAACAGAAAAGCAAAATTTTTGGTAGAATAAGTGAAAAAGGGATGTCTAGTTACTATATGATAAATGCTATTTCTACTATTATAGCAGGAATATTATATGAAGTAAATCCATATATTCCGTTGATTTTGTCACTTACTACATTGATAATTGTAACATTCTTATCCACTCTTTTTATTGAACCAGTAAAAAGAACGAAAAGTAAAGAGGTAAGAAGTGTAAGTCAACGAAAAGAATTAAGGGAGGCTTTCAAATTTGTATTAAAATCAGAAAGAGTAAAGAGTTTAATCTTATTTTCTGCTATTATAACAGGTTTATTTAGTATATTAGCCAATTATGAAGTTAGTATGTTAGAGGACTTAGATATGTCTGCTAGCTATCTAGGAATTTTATTTGCGATACTTGGAATTGTAGCAGCCTTATCTACTAAGAAGCAAGAAGAGTTCCATAATAAATTTAGAAATAAATCTTTAATTACCATAGGATTTTTAGCAGCAGGAAGTTGCGTTTTTGCTGGAATAGCAGGAATTATGGCAAAACAACATAAAATAGGAGTTTTGGTTATTATCGTATTTTATATTGCAAAATATTTTTGTGCAGGAATATACTATCCATTAATAGAAAAATATTTAAGTAATTTTACAAATCAAGAGATAGATACCAAAATATTTACTGCTAATAATTTTCTGAAGAGCATAGCGAGTACAGTAGTTGGAGTCTTAGCTGCTTTTCTATTAGATAGGATGGAAACAGCTTACTGTATGATAATAATTGGTTGTATATTTTTCTTATTTATAATATTAGTAGGTAAATTTATGAAAAATAGAGTGGGGTTAAAGCCAGAGGAATATCCAAAGAATGAAGTAAAATATGATAAAATAAAAGAGATAATTTGAAAGGAGAGGTAATTATTGGATTTATCTAATCAAGAGGTGATACATATAAAAAAAGATGGCATAGAATATCTACAATTCAAAAAATTATTAGAACACAAAGACATCATTAACCATGCATATAGTTTAGGAACAGATAAAAACTATCGAACAGCCAAGGCGAACAAACAGGGATTAGATAGCAGAGTTTACCAAAAGGCATTAGAGGATTACAAGACACTATGTCAAGCAGTAGAAACAAAATTAGAACATTTGATAAAAACAAATCAAGAGCATACAGACGAAGTAAAAGTTGTAAGGCAAAAAATCAATTTGAATGCGCCAGATTTTAACTTAGAACAATATAGTAAGACAGATGGGTTAATTACCAATAAAAAACATATGGCACTTGCTACAACGAATGCAGATTGTATTTTATTAATTTTCTTAGACCCAGTAAAAAAAGTAATTGCTAATACCCATTCTGGGTGGAGAGGAACGTTACAAAGGATAAGTGTAAAAACTATAAGAAAAATGAAAAAAGAATTTAATTGTTTTCCTGAAGATATCATATGTTGTATTTGTCCAAGTATCAGAAAATGTCATTTTGAAGTAGAAAAAGAAGTAAAAGAAAGTTTTGAACAAGAATTTCAAGATATAGAAGAAATAAATGAGATAATAGAAGAAATTATTGCAAAGCAAAAATGGAATATTGATACAGTAAAAATAAATCAAATTTTATTACAAAGAGAAGGAGTAAAGCCAGAAAATATCATAGATAGTGGTATTTGTAGTGTATGCCATTCTAATGATATACATTCTTATCGTGTAGAAAAACAAGAATATGGATTAAATACAGCATTAATAGAGCTAAAATGAAACAGAAGGGACAGTCCTTTTTGTTTCACAAAGGGGAAAATGAGATTGAATAGTAAGAAAGAAACACAAAAGATGAGAAAAGTAAACATGAGGATTTTTCCAATCTATAAAAAATTAGCATGGGATTATTTATTTTTCTATACAATTGATTTTTTATTTTTAACACAAGTAAAAGGAATAAGTGCAGCAAATGTAGTATTAAAAAGTACATTTAATGCCTTTTTTGGTATTTTTATGCAAATTCCAGCTAACATAATAGTGGAATTTTTGGGAAGAAAAAATGGTATTATTTTAGGAAATATTTTAAATTGTTTTTATATGGTAATTATCATGCTAAGTAGAAATCTAGTAGATTTAATATTTGCAGAATTAATATGTTCTATAGCATTTTCAATTAAAAACATTGCAGAACCAAGTTTATTAAATGAATCGATACCGCCATCCAGATATAAAAGTAAAATATATTCCAAAATAAGTGCTAAGGGAGCAGCGGGATATTATTTATTTGGCTTACTATCCAAAATAATAGCAGGATTTTTATTCCCAATCAATGGTTATTTGCCATTTATCTGTTCACTTGTTGTATTACTTATAGTAACAATTTTGTCATTAGGGTTTATTGAGCCAGTAGAAAAAAAGAAGAAAAACATAAATGAATTATTAGGAAAAAAACAATTAAAAGATGTTCAAGAAGGATTTATCTATGTACTAAAATCAGAAAGATTAAAAGCTCTTATTTTATGTGCTGCTTTAATTTCATCTTTATTAACTATTCTTAATAATTATTATGTAAGTTTATTAGAAGACCTGGAAATATCTTCTATTATAATAGGAACTATATCAGCCATAGCTACTTTTATATCATCTTATGCTTCAAAAAAACAAGAAGAATTTCATAAAAAGTTCAGAAATAAAACTTTAACAATTATATCATTTATCATTTCAATTACTACAATTATAGCAGGTATATGTGGATTAAAAACGAGTGGACATCTAATATGGTTAGTTATTATAGTTATAATGAATTTTTTGCGATATTTTGGACATGGAATGTATTATACAATAATAGATAGATATTTAAGAAACTTTACGAATGAGAAAATTGATACTAAAATATTTGCAACCTGTAATTTATTTTCTGGTATAATCAGAGTAATAACAGGATTTTCTGCTTCGTTTTTACTAGATAAAACAACAACAGCTAATTGCATGATAATTGTTGGTATTATTTTTACGATAGTTTACTTATTAATGCAAAGATACATGAGTAAGAGAGTAGGACTAAAGCCAGAAGAATATTCTAAAGAAGAAGTAAAATATGATGAAACAAGAGGGACAGTCCTTTTTGTTTCATAAAAGACCAACATAAGAAGTCAATAATTTTTTAGGTAAAAGGAGAATGAATAGTGATAGTTCCAAATAAATTAAGATTAGGTGATATAATAGGAGTAGTAGCTCCTTCTAACCCAATTGTTGGAGATAATATAGAAGAATTAGAAAGAGCAAGAAAAATAGTAGAAAAAAGTGGATTTAAAGTAAAATATGCCAAGAATTTATTTTCTAATACAAATGGTTATAGTAGTACAGCACAAGAAAAGGCACAGGATATAAATGAAATGTTTAACGATAAGGATGTAAAAATGATATGGTGTGCAAAAGGAGGAAACAATTCCAACACAGTATTTGAGTTATTAGATTATGAATTAATTAAGAAAAATCCTAAAATTATATGTGGATATAGTGATATTACCTCTATTACTAATATCATTACAGCTAAAACAGGATTAGTTACTTTTAGTGGGACAAATTTTAAAACGATTGCAACAGATAAAACAGAATACAGTTATGAAGTAGCTATTAAAAGATTTGTTGAAGCGAGTTTAGAGTTAGGAATGACAGAACAAGAAAAATACATAATTCTTCAAGAAGGACAAGCAGAAGGAGAACTAATAGGAGGAAATCTTACAATATTACATAGTCTAGTAAGTGGAAAATATAAAGTTAGTTTTTTAGATAAAATATTATTTATAGAAGATTTCGGATTAGAGTCAAATCCAGCTATGGTGAGTCATGCCTTAGCACATTTGAAGCAAAATGAAGTATTTAACCAAATAAAAGGTTTGTGGTTAGGAAATTATGAACATGAAAGTAATATCAGCTTGGAACAAATTGTAATAGATATATTAGGAAGAGATTGTAATTTTCCAATTATTAAATCAAATAACTTTGGACACATAGAAACAAAAATAGTGATACCAATTGGAACAAAAGCAAGAATCGATACGAACAAAAGAAAAAAAATAGAGTTAATAGAACAATGTGTAAAGTAGGAGTAGAAGATGTTTGAAACATGGGAAGAACTAGAAAATTCAATAAATAACTGTAATAAATGCAAATTATGCAAAACTAGACAAAATATTGTCTTTGGCGTAGGAAATAAAGAGGCAAAAATCATGTTCATTGGAGAAGGTCCAGGAGCAGATGAGGATAGACTGCGGTGAACCATTTGTAGGCAGAGCTGGAAAATTAATGAATATGGCTTTTCAAGCAATGGGGATTAAAAGAGAAGAAGTTTATATTGCTAATATTGTAAAATGCAGACCACCAGCTAATCGAAATCCAGAAGAAGACGAATCCATGGCTTGTTTAGATTATTTGAGAAATCAAGTTGTTCTAGTAAAACCAGAAATAATTGTATTACTTGGAAGTGTAGCACTTAAAAGTATTTTAGGGAAGGAATATGGAATAACAGCTTCAAGAGGTAAATGGATTGAAAAAAAGGGAATTAGCTATATGCCAACTTGGCATCCAGCTGCATTACTTAGAGATGAAACCAAAAAAATTGATTTTATCCGTGACTTAAAATTGGTTGTAGATAAAGGGAAAAAATAGTATAAACCTTATAATATTAAACTGTGCAGTCAATCAATTGACAGATAAAAGAAGATATAATAAAATAAATAAAAGAACAGAGTAAGAAGGGGAAAAGATGGAACAAATAAATGAGAAATCTAATTATTGTTTAAATTGCAAAACAAAACCATGCTCTATGAAAGGATGCCCCTTGGGAAATTATATTCCGCAATTTATAGAGCAAATAAAACAAGGTAATTATCAAAAAGCCTATGAAGTTTTATCAGAAACAACGGTATTACAAGGTATTTGTGGAAGAATATGTCCACATCAAAAACAGTGTCAAGGTTCTTGTGTAAGAGGAATAAAAGGGGAGTCAGTTTCTATTGGAGAATTGGAAGCCTTTGTATTTGATTATATGATAGAAGAAAGGGACAGTTTGCTAAACTGTTATGCACAAGAAATAAAAAAACATGAAAACAATAAGAAAGTAGCAGTCATAGGAGGAGGACCAGCTGGATTAACGGCAAGTGCCTTTTTAGCAAGAAGAGGGGTAAAAGTAACTATTTATGAGAAATATAGTTATTTAGGAGGATTACTAGTACATGGAATTCCTGAATTTAGATTACCAAAAGAAATTGTAGAAAAGACAATCAGTAAAATATTGCAGTTAGGAATTGAAGTCAAATATAAGCAGCAATTAGGTAAAGACATTTTCATTAAGGATTTGGAAAGACAATATGATGCTATTTTTTTAAGTATAGGTGCCAATCAATCTATAAAAATGGGAATAGAAGGCGAAAAGTTAGATGGAGTATTGGGGGGAAATGAGCTTTTAGAATACAAGTTGCACCCAAATTATAAAGGAAAAACAGTAGCTATTGTTGGTGGCGGAAATGTTGCTATGGATTGTGCTAGAACTATCAAAAGATTAGGAGCAAAAGAAGTAAAAGTTATCTACCGAAGAGCAAGAGAACAAATGCCAGCAGAAGATAAAGAAGTAGAAGAGGCAATGCAGGAAGGGATTAAGTTTTTATTCCAAAATAACATTGTTAAAATTTTGGGGAAAACGAAGGTAGAAAAGATAGAATTAATTAAGACACAATTAGTACAAAAGGAAAGTGAAGCTAGATTAGTACCAGTTAATATTGAGGGTAGCAATTATAGTATAGAAGTAGATAATGTTGTTATGGCACTGGGGTCTGAAGTGGAGCCATATGTAAAAGAATTGGGGTTAAAAATAAGTCGATGGGGTAATATAGAAATAAATGATAAGTATCAAACTTCTAATCCAAAAATATATGCTGGCGGGGATTTAGCAGGAATAAAATCAACTGTAGCATGGGCAGCACATTCTGGAAGAGAAGCAGCAAGAAATATTAGTGAGAAAATCAATACAAATTAAATCTCATGCCATGTATTAACTTAAGGTATATGATATTATTTTTTATACCTTTTAAGTTGACTACATGGAAATCCTGTGGGATAATCCAATAAAACTAAAAAGAATAGTTTAAAAAGCCAATTGAAAATATTAAATAAGAAGTTCTATATTAATTTTATGAAAGATTTGTTATTTATTAGATAACGTATATGTTAAAAGTTTATGTTAGTATAAAAGTAATAAAATAGTAAAATTAATATAGAACTTTTGTAATAATTAGTTTATATCTAATATGGTATATTTTCTTTTTCTATGTTGGAGCCAAAAATAAGCTTTTTTAACGTTTTGAAAAAACGAAGCAAAGCATTTTCCTTTTTGGTAATTACTTTAAGTGCGGTTTGAATTTGGGATTCTCCACTTTCCAATAAATTGTATTTATATTCTAATTGTTCCATTTTTGAAACATAGTATTCATTAAAAAAGGTATAGCCTTCTGTAAATCCAATTAAATCTTTAAAAGTATATAGTTTTTTTCGATAGTTCTCAATGCCCTCTAAATCTATTATTTTATCAAATGCACTATTAAAATAACTAGAAATAATAAGGTTTTGGGTTCTCATAAAAGTTAGCTTTATCTCATGTTTTAATTCCTCAATTTTTTTAATCATTCCATCAACCTTTTTATTTCTATCGTCAATTTGAGCAATTTTATTATTTAATTTAATAATAGCTTCTTCATGAAGTAGAATTTCATCAATAGCATTTTGAATTACCATGAAGGTTTTTGGTGATATCAATTCGCAAAGGATTTTTTTAAAGTTATCATTACTTTTTAAAGTACTTTCAAATAAGATGTCTTCACCAGTAATATGAGCTAGTTGATTAACTAGGCAACATTCTAAAGGATAATAGGAAGGACTAGTTGTTTCAAAACTAATTCCAAAATATTTTACATATTCTTTAGGAATGCCATTAATTTTAGATGATATCAGTTGGACAGAAGCTTCATTTAAGCCTAATCCATACACTTTAAATTCAGTATAATCACAAAGCCCCATTCTTATTAAGTAGTTTCGTTTATCTTTTACTTCTTGGATATAATGAATACACTCATGAATGGCGAACTCTTCTAAATCTTCTTTGGCAATGTGTTCATTAAAATAGATAGAAGTATTTTTATAAAAGTAATTTGCTTCTGCCATTCCGTTCAGGCATTTTAGCTTTGTACATATTTAATCTGGATAATTGAATAAATAGTTCGTTTTGATTAAAACCATATTTTGGGAATGTTTCACAAATTTTTTGAGATATATTACGTGCCAGTGAATTAATTCTTAGTGTATCTAAAGTTTCTATTACTTCAATTCCATCTTTTTTTAAATCTGTTTCTATACTCATCGATAAGTCTCCTTAGTGTAATTTATAATTTATTATACTATAAAAATGAGAGTAATGTATTTCAGAAGTATTAAATATTGTTTACAGTTTAATGACACGAAATTTTAGATATCTTCGGATTTTATAATATTATTATCGAATAGCAGTGGGTATGAAGCTCTAAGAATATTTTAGTGTTAAAGTTTATGATGTTTTTTATATAGAGCCAATAGACTGAATTGTAACTTTTATTAAAAAGTCGAAATTTGTCTATGAATTTTTCTTGACATATTAGCTTTACCTAGTTATAATAGTAACACAATCGGTTGTAGAAAAACAGGAAAGGAGGAAATTATGGAAAATACAGATAAAAATGACATATTAGCTGCTATAAATCAAATATCAGTATCTATTGTAAAATTAGATACTAAAATAGGGATTATGCAAAAGGATGTAGCAAAGATTTCAGAAATAGAAAAACAAGTAGCAAAAATCCCAGAAATAGAGAAACAAGTAAGGAAGATTCCAGAAATAGAGAAACAAGTAAGAAAAATCCCAGAAATAGAGAGAAAAGTAGCAAAGATTCCAGAAATAGAGAAACAAGTAGCAAAAATCCCAGAAATAGAAAAACAAATAGTAAAAATACCAGAGTTAGAAAAAGAAATAAGAAAAATATCAGAAATACAAGAAGAAAGCAGAAAGATAAGCAAAAGTGTAGCTGTTATTGAGCATGAACATGGAGATAAGTTAAAAGCATTATTTGATGCATTTACAATGAACATCGAAAAAATAGAAATGCAAGAAAAAAGAATCACTCTTTGCGAAAGAAAAAATGAAAACTATGATGCAGACATCTATTATTTAAAAACCAAAGTGCAAGGTTTATAAAAGCCTATTAGAACTTAATTTAAAGATAAATCCTAATAGGCTAAAATATTATTTTATAACGATATTATAAATTTTATTCTTTACATAGATTTCTTTCATAATCGTTTTATCCCCTAATTTAGAATGAATTACTGCATGTACTTTTTGTTTTACAATAGATTCCTCTTCATCAGGAGTAATTTGAATTGTAGTTTTTAATTTACCATTAAACTGAATTGGTAACGTAATTTGATTTGCAACAGTCTTTTCTTCATCGTATTCAGGCCATTTTTCATAAGCAATAGTATTAGTATGACCTAAAATATTCCACAATTCTTCTGTAATATGAGGTGCAATAGGATTCAATAACTTTAAAAAGCCTTCTGCATAGATAATAGGAAATACCTCTTCTTTATTAATATGATTAATAAAAATCATCATTTGTGAAATAGCTGTATTAAAATTCATTGTTTCATAATCATTGGTAACTTTCTTTACTGTATAATGATAAGCTCTTTCAAGATTAGAGTTTGGTTCATTTTTTAGTTTTCCGGATTCTGTATATAATCGCCAGACTCTATCTAAAAACTTTTTAGAACCATCAATTCCATTTGGATCCCATGGTTTACTACTCTCAATTGGTCCCATAAACATTTCATAAACCCTTAAGCTATCTGCACCATATTGTTGTACCATATCATCAGGATTGATAACATTCCCTTTTGATTTACTCATTTTCTCGCCATTTGTACCTAAAATCATACCTTGATGGCGAAGTTTAGCAAATGGTTCTTTAACAGGAACAATTCCCTTATTATACAAATAATGATTCCAAAATCTAGCATATAATAAATGACCAACAGCATGTTCAGGTCCACCTACATATAAATCGACAGGTAACCAATATTCTAGTAATTTTTTATTTGCTAATTCATTCTTATTTTTAGGATCAATGTATCTTAGAAAATACCAACTTGAACCAGCAGCCCCTGGCATAGTACTTGTTTCACGTTTAGCCAGCTTACCATCAAATTTGGTATTGACCCAATCAGTTGCTTTATCTAAAGGAGAAGCACCAACCTTAGAAGGAGCATAATCTTCTAATTCAGGTAAAACTAAAGGCAAATCATTATCGGATAAAGCTTTCATATCATCATCAATATAAACAATAGGAATAGGTTCTCCCCAATAACGTTGTCTTGCAAAAATCCATTCATGAAGTTTATAATTTACTTTTTTGGTACCAAATTTATTTTTTTCCAACCAAGAAATCATTTTTTCAATAGCTTCTTCTTTATTTAAGCCATTTAAAAAATCAGAATTAATGTGTAAGCCATCACCAACAAAAGCTTCTTTCAAAATATCTCCACCCTCTAAAACAGGAAGAATATCAATATTAAATTTACTAGCAAATTCATAGTCTCTTTGATCATGAGCAGGAACAGCCATAATACATCCAGTGCCATAAGTAGCTAAAACATAATCAGAAATCCAAATAGGAATTTGTTTTCCATTGGCTGGATTAATAGCATAACTTCCAGTAAATACACCAGTTTTATCTTTATTCAATTCCGTTCTTTCCAAATCAGATTTACTTGCAGCTAATCTTTTATATTCATCAACTGACGATTTTTGTTCTGGTGTTACAATTTCATTAACTAATTCTAGTTCTGGTGCTAATACACAATAAGTGCTGCCAAATAAAGTGTCAGGTCTAGTAGTAAACACAGTAAAAGATAAGTCAGAATGATTAGCAACATTAAAAGTTATTTCAGCTCCTTCACTACGGCCAATCCAATTTCTTTGGATTTCTTTTGTAGAATCTGGCCAATCGATTTCATCTAATCCATTTAATAAAATATCAGCAAATTTCGGAATATCTAAAACCCATTGCTTCATATTTTTACGAACAACAGGGAATCCACCTCTTTCACTTTTTCCATTAATAACTTCGTCATTAGATAAAACACAACCTAATTCTTCACACCAGTTAACAGGCATTTCAACTAACTTGGCAAGACCATCGTTATATAATTGTTTGAAAATCCATTGTGTCCATTTATAATAATCAGGGTCACAAGTGGAAATTTCTTTATCCCAATCAAAAGAAAGTCCAAGCATTTTTAATTGCTTTTTAAAAGTAGTAATGTTATTAGTAGTAAAGCCAGCTGGGTGATTTCCAGTTTTTATGGCATATTGTTCTGCTGGAAGACCGAAAGCGTCCCATCCCATTGGATGAAGAACATTGTATCCTTGCATTCTTTTCATTCTAGATAGGATGTCAGTTGCTGTATATCCTTCAGGATGTCCTACATGTAAACCTTGTCCAGATGGATAGGGAAACATATCTAAAGCATAGAATTTGGGTTTAGAAAAGTCCCATACATCAGTATAAAAGGTTTTATTTTCTTCCCAATAATTTTGCCATTTTTCTTCAATTTCATTAAATTTATATTCCATAAAATAGTCTCCTTTCAATTTTCAATCTAATTTTTCATATTATATAATAAAATGCTTACAGATTCAAGAAGAAAGCGATTTTATTTTGATATTTATAGTAGATATAAAATAGTAGCATAAGTTATACAATGCTGTTGAATTTAAAATGTAAAAATGATACAATACCAGTTATGAGGTGTAGAGATGATAGATATACAAAAAGCGAAACACGAATTAAAAAAATATGTAGGCCAATATGATTTAGAAGATAAAAGAATCAAATTAAAGTTAGCTCATATTCAAAGAACCGCTAGTATAGCAAAGGAAATTGCAAAAAAACTGAATCTAAAGGAAGAAGAAGTGAAATTAGCAGAATTAATAGGTTTATTGCATGATATAGGAAGATTTGAGCAAGTAAAGAGATATGGTACTTTTATAGATAAGAACAGTATCAATCACGGAGAATTAGGAATACAAATACTATTTGAAGAAGGAATCATTCGAAATTTTGTAGAAGATAGACAATATGATGAAATTATAAAAAAAGCCATATTAAATCACAATAAAGGTAAAAAAGATTTGTCTTTTTCCAATGAAAGAGAGGAATTACATTCTAAGATTATTAGAGATGCTGATAAAACAGACATTATTTATATTTTCACTTTTGAAGAAAAACAAGTAGTTTGGGAGAAGGCAGATTTTTCAAAAGAAAAAATGACAGATGAAATATACAGAGAATTCATAGAGGAAAAAGAAATTAAGTACCAAGAGAGAAGAACAGCAGTAGATTTATTAGTAAGTCATTTTTGTTTTATTTATGATTTTAACTATAATTATGGATTACAAATTATAAAACAAAAAAACTATATGAAAAAAATATACAACAGATTTAAGTTTGAAGATAAAAAAACAGAAGATAGAATGAAACATATTTATAAAAAGATAGAAGAATATCTAGAAAGTAAGAAGGAGACAAGTAAATGATAGATATAGAAAAAGCCAAAAAAGAATTAGTAGACCATGTTTATAAGCTGGAAATAGAGAATCCAAGAGTAGAAATTAAAATAGGACATATTATGAGAGTGGAAGAAAATTGTAAAAATATAGCAATCGATTTAGGATTAGCGAAAGAACAAATACAATTAGCACAACTAATTGGTTTGCTTCATGATATAGGAAGATTTGAACAATATCAAATATTAGAGAAAAATAAAAAATTTGATCATGGAGAAGCAGGAGTAGAAGTTTTAAAGAAAAATAATTATATTAGAGCATATATAGAAGAAAACAATTATGATAATATTATCTATACCGCTATCTATGAACATAACAAATACCAGTTAACAGAAGGACTATCAAAAGAAAAACAACTATTTTCTAAAATCGTAAAAGATGCTGACAAAATGGATCTTTTGTATGAAGCAATTTATCTATACTGGCAGAATGAAGAAAGAATTCAAAAAGTAGAGGAAGGAAGGCTATCTGAGAAAATGTTGCAAAATTTTTATGAAGGTAAGTTAGCAGATAGTCGTAATAGAATCAGTGAGACAGATCAAATCTTAAGATTTGCGTCTTTTATCTATGATATTCACTTTTTATGTAATTTTAAAAAATTGAGAGAAAATAATTATATTAGTAAAATGATAGATCGATTTGATTATCAGTTACCAGAAACAAAAGCAGAAATGATGAGAGTTAAGGAAGTAGCAAATCAATATATTAATAGCAAATTTTAGCAGAGTTTTTAATACCAGAGTATGTTGTCAACTTAAGGCGGTATATATAACATATTGTTTTATCTTTTTAGTGTCGATACATACTATACAAGATACTAAAATAATGGTGGTGAGTAAACAACGAAAATACCATTAAAACTAATTAAAAAGGTCAACATTTTTAAATATGCTGATTTATTATTTAGTTTCTTATATAGTGTTGCGAAGATAATATGAAATACACCAAGTAGACAGCATTGTGATGTAAGAGAAGGGATTCGTTAAATCGCAGCAGGATTATTTAGAAAGGAAAAGAAATTAATTGGGAAAAAAATTATTAATAACAGAAAAGCCATCTGTAGCTATGGAATTTGCAAAAGCATTAAGAATAACAACCAATCGAAAAAATGGATATCTGGAGTCGGAAAATTGGATTATTACATGGTGTGTAGGCCATTTGGTAACCATGAGTTATCCAGAAAAATATGATGAAAAATTAAAGTGGTGGAGACTAGATACTCTGCCCTTTATTCCAGAAGATTGGAAGTACGAGATAATTCCAGCGGTACAAAACCAATTTAATATTGTAAAAGAATTAGTACAAAGAAAAGATATAGAAGAGATTTATAATGCTGGAGACTCAGGACGTGAAGGAGAATATATACAAAGACTAGTATTTATGATGGCAAAACCAAATACAGATGCAAAAATGAAAAGAGTATGGATTGATTCTCAAACAGAAGAAGAGATAACAAGGGGAATTCGAGAAGCAAAAGATTTATCTGAATATGATAGTTTGTCAGATAGTGCTTATTTAAGAGCAAAAGAAGATTATCTAATTGGTATTAATTTTTCTAGACTATTATCTATTATTTATGGAAGACAGTTAGCAAAAGAGATTAAAGAGGATAGAGCGTCCATATCAGTTGGAAGAGTTATGACATGCGTATTAGGAATGATTGTTGAAAGAGAAAGAGAAATCAGAAATTTTGTAAAAACAAAATATTACAAAATTTTAGGAGAGTTTGGAGAGGAACAGGCATCATTTAAGGCAGAATGGAAAGTTAATGAGAAGTCTAAAATGCACGAGTCTGTCAAATTATATAATGAAACAGGTTTTAAAAAAGAACAAGATGCCAAAGACTTTATAACAAGTCTAGTCGGAAAACAGGCAGTTATAACAGAACTAAAAAAATCTAAGCAAAAAGAAAATCCACCACTTTTATTTAATTTAGCAGAAATTCAGAATCAATGCACAAAAAGATTTAAAATTAAGCCAGATCAAACCTTAGAGATAATACAAAATTTATATGAAAAAAAATTAGTAACTTATCCAAGGACAGATGCTAGAGTAATTTCTACAGCAGTTGCAAAAGAGATAAGCAAAAATTTAAATGGCATTGCAAGAGGACTTAAAGACGAAGAAATACAAGGCTATATAAAAAAAATGGTAGATGAGAAATATTCTACTAATTTGATAAAAACCAAATATGTTAATGACAGTAAAATTACAGACCATTATGCAATCATACCAACAGGTCAAGGCTATGAAAATTATAATCAATTGCCAGAATTACAAAAACAAGTCTATAAAGTAATTGTAAAAAGATTTTTAGCTATCTTTTATCCGCCAGCTGAATATAATAAAATTCAAGCAACAGTCAATATAGAAAATGAAACATTTTATTGTAGTGGAAAAGTTTGTATAAAGCAGGGATTTTTAGAAATACTTAAACCAAAATCCACACAAAAAGATAAAAATGTGGAAAATGACAATAAAAATGGCGAAGATTCAGAAAAGAAAAAAGAAAAGCAAGAAGACAATAACTTAGAAATATTGAAAACATTAAAAAAAGGGCAAACCATAGAAGTTAAAAACTTTGAAATAAAAGATGCTGAAACTTCACCGCCAAGCCGATATAATTCTGGTTCCATTATTTTAGCAATGGAAAATGCAGGAAAACTAATTGAAGAAGAAGAATTAAGAGAGCAAATTAAAGGAGCAGGAATTGGAACCAGTGCAACCAGGGCTGAAATTATGAAAAAGTTAGAAAAAATAAAATATATAGAAATCAATAACAAAACACAGGTTATTAATCCAACACAAAAAGGAGAGATAATCTATGATATTGTTAACCGTTCTATGCCAGATATGCTAAATCCAAAACTTACAGCTAGTTGGGAAAAGGGATTAGATATGGTAGCAAAAAAAGAAATCAGACCAGAAGAATTTATGACAAAATTAAAGACATATATTCATTCAAAATTTAATAAATTAATTGTTAAAATGTGATGAAAAATGCACTTCATTTTAGTCAAGTAATATTTTGATTTTAAATATGAAATGGGAGAAATAAACAAAGCCAATTCGATTTTTTCTCTATTTTCCTATTTGAAATTAGTATTCTTAACGAAAAAGGATGTAGCTTTCATCACATTTAATTCTTAAATTGAAACATCTAAGACCTGTCCCTTTTGTTTCATGCGTAAATAAAATAAGAAAATTAAATAAGAGAGAAATAAAAATGTAAACAAAAAGATAAATAAGAAGTCAAAATGAACTTTCCCTAAGAGAAAAACAGTCAAAATAGTTATCCTAAAACATATAAGATATTTCTGTGATTACCTTTTAAGTATATAATATAGTATACATACTAAAATATTGTTAATCTAAATAACATGAATTAGGTTGATAGTAGTGAGAGTTATAAATTAAGAAATTAAAATTAGTAGTAGATGTTGAAAGGGTGGTCGCATTACAAATGAAAGAGAATATTGTAAAAAGGAAATGCATATGGATAATTGGAGTAGCAATTCTAATCGTGATAAGCTTATTAGGTATCACTATGCTAATCAAAAAGGCACATGATATTTCCAAGAAAGAGATAGCAAATAGGTGGAATGAAAGCGAAGAGATAATAGAGTCGGAAATAGAAAATGATATGATTGCTATTGAAGAAAAGGAAAAAAGTAATGCTCCAAGTATAGTAGAAGTAGAAAATTGGGAAGCTTTATCAGATGAAGAATTAAATAAAAGTCTTGAAAATTCTGATGGAAACGAAACAGGAGAATTCTTAGCATCCTTAAATGAAGTGCAAACAGAAGAAGTATTATCCAAAAATACAATACTTTTGAAAGAATCATTTATATATGAGATGGAAGAAGCAGCATTAAATGGCGATGAAGTCATGGCAAAAGAACCAGAAAAGATGAAATACTATGAAAAAGTATTAAAAGATTATAAAGAAGAGCAAGAAGAAAAAACAAAGACTGTAAGCAGTAGAGCAACTACTAATACAAATAAGAAAAATGGATGGTTCTTTATTACCCTTTTGGGAGATGGAAAGACAACTAAGATAAGGATTGATACGACACTTACAGAAGCTTATGCACCAAAAAAACAAGGAAAAGTTAAGAAAGTTACCATTACACCAGAAAGTAATAATCATAATGTAGCATTATCTAGTTATCATTCAGCTTTACAGTTAGATGGTGGTAATTCTGGAACATATGGTGTATTTGCATGTAAATTATCTTATACAAAATCACCACATGTTTATGGAACAGAAGGTGCGGCTGTGGGTTTAGCTAATGACAGTATAGGAAGATTCAACTTTAGAGATTATCATAGAAATAATAGTTTACCAGATACATCCAATAATGGGGGACATTTATTAACACCAGGAACACAAACATTAAGCATACAAATATTTACACCACATATGGGATTTAGACCTTCAAAGAAAGATGGCAGTTATGCACATGCCTCTAAAATTTTATTATTTAGACCATATAAAAATAAATTAACAGTAAACCCAAATGGAGGAACATGGCAAGGAAGTGGAGCGATACAAGTTTTTGAAGAGAATGGAGGAGTAACAAAACAAATACCAAATCCAGTACCAGCAGTTGGGGTGAATGTAAATTTTAATGGAAATGGAGGAACAGCACAAAAAGAAAATATAAGAGCAACAAAGAGTTTCACAAATTGGAGTAAAACAGGAATAGGGGGAGGAACATTAAATGGAACTACCTATACTTATTGTGCAGGCACAAATGCACCAATAACGCCTATCACACAAAATGTATTAACGGCAAATTATAAAAACAATGCAATTCAATTGCCAAACGCAATAAGAGAAGATTATATGTTTCAGGGATGGTATACATCACCAACAGGAGGTAGTTTAGTAGGAAAAGCAGGAGAAAGCTATACACCATCTTCAGAAATAACCTTGTATGCACAATGGGAATCTACTAAGTATAACTTAACAGTAAACCCAAATGGAGGAGAATGGAAAGAAAATAGTAATCAGCAAACAATCACAATAGCATATAATAATACCATAGAAATACCAATACCAACAAAAAAAGGATCAACTTTTGTTGGATGGACATTAATTGGGAATGGAAGTAGTATAACAAGCCTAACAGAAAATGCGACATTCACAATGGGGAATCAAAATGCAACATTAACAGCTAACTGGATAGTCAATAGAAGTACATTAGAAGTAAATCCAAATGGAGGAAAATGGAATGGCACATTTTCTCATACAATTTTTTCTAATCAAGAATACAATACTAAAATTGATATACCAGAACCAACTTGGGAAACGCAATGGCAAATAACCTTTGATGGAAATGGAGGAACACCAGAAAAGGCTAATATGAGTACCAAAAAGCAATTTTCAAGATGGATTAAATCAACCAACTTTAATGGTAATTTAACAAACACGAATTATACATTTGGAGAAAAGAATGGAGCAACTGATATTATAACAGCACAATACAACAATCCAAAAATAAAGTTACCAAATGCAACCAAAGAAGGATATTTCTTTAAAGGATGGTATTCTTCACCAGATTCAGAGGCAGATAGAATAGGATTAGCAGGTGAGGAATATGAAGTAACACAAACAACAACATTATATGCACAATGGGAAGCAAATCAAGTCCAAGGAATCAAAATATGGAATGATTTTGATAATGCAGAAGGAACTAGACCAGATAGCTATACATTACAGTTATATGCTAATGGAGAATATGTAAAACAAGAAACATTTAAAGGAGAAACGTGGTTATTTAGTGACCTAGAAAAAAACACATCAGAAGTTATGTACACAGTAAAAGAGATAGAAGTTCCTGGATATGAAACAATATATGCAGGAAATAATGTGATAATTAATCATTTAAAAACAAATGCTACTGTAAAAATAGTAAAAAAAGAGGAAGAATCAGAGAAATTATTGCAAAATGCACAATTTGAGATTTTTAAGGTAAATGAAGATGAAACTTTAACGTCAACTAAAAACACAGTTACAACAGATGCAAAAGGAGAAGCCTATGTAAATTTGCCAATTGGAGAATATGCACTAAAAGAAATAAAAGCTCCAGATGGATACATTTTATCAGATGAGACTTTTTATTTTAATATCGAGGATATAGAAGCAGGAAGTGTAGTCATTACCTATCAAAAAGAATTAGGAAAAGTGGAAGGGATAGCTACCATTAAAGATATTGTATTCAATCAAGTTGAAGGAGGAAGTTATAAGGGAGGATATTTAGAAGTTGGACAAACCAACCAAAGATATGCATATATTGCAGAATATAATCGCAATGGTGCTTTAGTAAATAAGAGTGAAATAACAGAGAAACTAGACAGTAGCTTTGAAAGTGTTGCATGGAGTCAGAACGAATATAGTAATCGATATGCTGCCATCATGAATTTTAATAACGAAGGATATATCTATGAAGAAGGAGGAAACACGAATAAAATTTCTAATAATAAATTAAGTGCTATTACATATACAAATAGTGGTTATAAAGTAGGAACAATAAATGGAGAAATTTATAATTATATGGGGTCTTATACTTCATCGCCAAAAATTTCTACCATAAGTAATACACAGATAAATTCAATAATTATGACGAGTGACTATGGATTTTTAGTGGGAGGAACTGCTACTAGTGATTGGGTCAATATCGATGGAAAAATTTCGATGAATAACCCAAATAAAAATAAAGGAATTGTTGTTAAATATAATAGTAGTGGAACGGTAGAGTGGGCGACATTTATTGAAGGTGCTGAAACAATAACCAATGTCTTAGAAACAAAGGATGGCGGATATCTTGTAGAGGGAAAATTTACAAATGGACAAGGAATTGTTAAATATAATTCAAAAATGAATGAGAATCAACAAGGAAATATTGAGTGGAAAAAGAACTTAAATATAAAATCTACACAGTTAGCGATACATGAGCTAGAACAAGATAACTATCAAATAATAGATAAAACGAATGGAAAAGTTTATACACTAGATGCAAGAAGTGAGCTAAGATTATATTTAGAAAAGGAAAAAGACTTAGCAAGTTTTGAAGGAACCATAACAGACATAAAAGTAGAAAATGATGGAAGTTATGTAGAAGTAGGAAAAAATACAAGAGGATACCCTTTTCTTGCTAAATATAATAGGAATGGAACATTACTTTGGGAACAAGAAATCAATCAGCCAAACAATACAATTGAAAGTGTAACGAAACTTGGTGAAATGTATGTTGCGATTGTAAATGTGAATACAAACTCTTCATCCAATAATACGAATAATACATCAGGTAGTACATCAAAATGCTATAAGGCTTTCATTATTCAACCTGGGTTAGACATTGTAACAAGAGACTTAGGAACTACTATACTAGGAAGTTCAAGTAATAGCTATACATGTACATTGAAGGATAGAAGTGCTATCGTAGCATATAATGAAATAGCTAGAGATGCAAGGACATTTATAAAACATATATCTACAAGTGGTTCAGTAGATAAGGAATTATTTTTGGGTAGTTTGAGCATTAATGCTATATCAGAAACAAATGATGGGGGATTTATTATAAGCAATGACACAAATGCAACAATTATTAAGTACAATAATGAGTTAGAAGAACAAAATAGAGTAACTTTTAGAAATTTAGCTACGATTCAAAGCCTATTAGGAACTAGTGATGGTGGATATTTAGTTTATGGATTAGATGTCAATCATGTTAAGAAACTAATAAAATATCGTAGTAATAACCAAATTGAATGGGAGAAAGGCTTAAGTTTAAACACAAGCAAAATAAATTTATCAGAAGTTTCAGAAAATCAATATAGAATCGTAGATGTAACAAATAAGAAGACATTTTTAATAGGAAAAAGTGTCTATGAACCACAAAAGAAATTGGTAAGAATAGAAGTTAAAAATAAAAGACAAAATACGATAGAAATAAGTGGGTCAAAAATATGGAATGATGACAACAACAAAAAAAGAATTAGACCACAATCTTATACACTTGAGTTATATGCTAATGGAGAATATGTAACACAAGAAACATTTACCAAAGAGGAATGGAAATTTAGCAATATAGAAAAGTTTGATAATAAGGGAGAAGAAATCAATTATACAGTAAAAGAAAGAAAAACAATGGGATACACGCCTATCTATAATGGCAGTCAAATTATAAATACGATAGAAAATACACCAGGAATTGAAATTATCAAACAAAAGGCAAACACAGAAGAGCGATTAGCAAATGCGAAATTTGCTATTTATAAAACAGAACAAGATAATGAAGCTGTTTTAGATAACAATGGAAATAGAGTTGGTCAATCAGAAGAGGTAAATGGAATAACCTATAGTCAAGTAGTAACAACAAAGGAAGATGGAAAAATACAATTAGATTTACCAGATGGACAATATAAATTAATAGAAATACAGGCACCAGAGGGATATGAACTTTCAGAAAATGAAAAAGAAAGAACCTATTATTTTGAAGTAAGTTCTTATAAAATGGATAATCATAGTGAAACAGTTGATGCGGAAAATCTTATCAAAAAACAAAGCCTAGAAATTGAAAATAAAAAGAAGATGCTACAAATAACAACAGAAGTAATAGGTGATATAGGGGGAGGAAGTATCTCTGGGCAAAATGAAACACCTTATGAAAAGGTAGAATATGGAAAAGATGCTAAAAAAACAATTGCTATAATGGCAACAGATGGTTATAAAATAAAAGGCATAAAAATACAAACCATAGACGAAAAAGGAGTAGTAGAAAAAGAAGAAGCACAAACCATAGAAGGAATAATAAAAGCATACCAACTAAATGAATTTACTAATCTAACAAAAAATATGAAAGTAATAGTAGAGTTTGAAAGATTACAAGGTCAGATAGTTGTACATTTTTGTGACAACACAACAAAAGAGCCAATAGCAGATGATTTTGTGAAATCAGGTTATGTAGGAGATACGATACAAATACAAAGACCAAATGTACCTGCTAATTACGAAATTGTAAGGGAGGCACCACAAAATCAAGTAACCATAGAAGAAGGAAGAAAAGAATTAACCTATTATTATCAGTTAAAAATACCACAAATAGGTGATACAAAAGCAAGAAAAGAAGGGACGGCAGGTATAGCAAGTGAAGAAGAAGCAGTAAATTATGAATTAACCTATCAAACAGCGGTAAATGATTATATAGGAAATGCAGAAATAACCTTAGTTGATTGGTTACCGTATCCAATTGATGTGGAACAATCCAACATAGAAAATGGAGAATATAATGAAGAAAATAAAACCATAACATGGAAAGAAACGATAAAAGATATTAATACTTTTGCAACGAATGAAGCAAAAGAAATTAGTATAACCAAAAACATAAAAATAGTATACAAAGGAATACAAGCAACCGATAGAAAAATAGAAAACATAATGAAAGGAACTATCTATTTGCCAACTACTAATACAAAAGAGGAAAAACAAACGAGCCAAGAAACAAAAGTAGAAGTAAAAGGAAAAGTAATTGTAAAACATTATTATGCAGGAACAACCCATTCAATTGCAGATGATGTCGTTGTAGAAGGATTAGTAGGAGAGGAATATGAAATAAAGGAAACAGAGCAAATACCAGAGGGATACCATGTAGTCCAAAGACCAGAAGTAGAAATAGGCAACATAGAAAAAGGAGAAAAAGAAGTTATCTATTATTATGACTTAAGAGATACAAGCATACAACATACAAAGATGGAAAAAACAGGAGCTGATAAAATAACAAAAGTAAATCAGGTATTAACTTATCCAATCCAATACACAGCAACAATTAATGACTACGAAGGAAGAGCAAAAGTAACCATAGTAGATAAGTTGCCATATGAAATTGATGAAACAAAATCTAAATTAGCAGGAGGAATTTATCATCCATCAGAAAAAACCATCACATGGGAAGAGGTTATAAATGATATTAATACATATAATGAAAAAGAATCACATTCTATTCATATAGAAAAAACAATAGAAGTGGTATATAAAGATATGCCAGGAACAATAAGAAAGTTAACGAATATAGCAACGGGAAAAATAGAATTATTAGATAAAAAAGTAGAGGATGTAGTACAAGCAAGAAATGCAATTGATGTAGAAATAAAAGGGCAAATTATGCTACACTCCTATCTACAAGGAACCGAAGAAAAAATAATAGATGATATAGTAATAGAACAATTTGTAGGGACACAATATACATTAAGTAGACCAGAGGTACCATTAAATTACCATCCAGAAACAGAAGCAATAATAGGTGACCAAGAGATGCTAGAAGGAGAAAAAATAACAATAATGGATGGGGTAATCCATATAGATTATTACTATACACTAGAAGAACCAGTATTTAACAAGGTTGAAATAAGAAAAGAAGGTATCGATGCTATCACAGATGTAAGAGAATCAATTCCATACAATATTGTATACCAAGCAGACATAAGTGAATATATTGGAGAAGGAAAAGTAACCATAGTAGATAAGTTGCCATATGAAATAGATGAAGAAAAATCAGAAATAGCGAATGGCATCTACAACGCATCAGAAAAGACAATAACGTGGGAAGAAGTTATGGAAGATATCAATACCTATGGTGAAAATGCTTCTTATCCTATTCATATAGAAAAAACAATCAATATAACTTACAAAGAAATACCAGATACTACAAAAGTAATAACAAATGAAGTAACAGGAAGAATCGATTTAAACAAAACAAATACAACAAAGGAAGAAACTACGTCAAAAAGTATAAAGGTAAAAAAACAAGGTGAAATACGAATCCATTACTATAAAGAAAATACAGAAGAAAAGTTGGCAGAGGATATGGTAATAAATGGACTAGAAGGAATGATATATCAAATACAAGAAAAAGTAATAGAGAATTATCAAGTAGTCATAAGACCAGAAAAAGAAAAAATAGTAATGACAGATGGAACAACAGAAGTAAGTTATTATTATAAACCACAAATCAATACTGTGAAAAATGTAAGAATCACAAAAGAAGCACCAATCATAATAGAGAACATAAGAAATCAAATACCTTATACCATTGATTATAATGTAACAGTAAGCAAATATAGCGGACCTGTAGAAGTGACGTTAGTAGACCAATTAGATTATCCAATTGATGTATCTAAATCAGATATAGCAGAAGGTATTTATGATGAGGAAAACAAGACCATAACGTGGAAGCAGATAATAAATGTAGAGGCTATAGCAGAAGACAAGGAGATATCAGTGCATAAGGAGATAAAATTGACTTACTTAAAAGTAGAAAAGGAAGCAGAAAAATTAGCAAACAGAGTAATTGGAAGAATAAAGATAAAGGAAGATATCCATGAGGTAAGCAATGTAAAAGAAAGTGATTTAGCTATAATAGGAAATGTAATTGTACATCACTATAAACAAGGAACCGAAGAAAAATTAGTACCAGATATCTTAGGAAGATTATATATTGGAGATACTTATACAGCTACCCCAGCAGAAGTACCAGCAAATTACACATTAGTTCAAAGTCCAAGTAATGAAACAATAACAGTAAAAAAAGGAACAACAGAATTAACTTATTATTATGCAATGAATCATCCAATAATAGAAAATACAGTTTTAGAAAAGAATGGATTAGAAGTAATAGAAAAAGTAGATCAAATGGTACCTTATACAATTAATTATGAAACAACAATTCATGATTATATTGGGAATGCAGAACTATGCTTAGTAGATTATTTACCTTATGAAATAGATGAAGAAAAATCAGAAATAGATGAAGGGAATTATGACAAACAGACAAAAACAATAACATGGATAGACAAAATAGATGGAATAGATTCCTATAAAAATGGAGCTAAAAAGGTAAATATAACAAAGCAAATTAATCTAGTATATAAAAATATAGAGATAACCAATCCAAAAGTATCTAATCGTGTAACAGGCACAATAAAATTAGAGGCAACAGAACAAGAAGAAACAGTAGAAACAATCAATGAAATTCCTGCCAATTATTCAGTTAATATACAAGTAAATAAAATTTGGAACGACAATGAAATTGAGAATAAAAGAAGACCTGAAAGTATTATGATACTGGTAAAAAATGGGGAATCGATTGTAACACAACAGGAAATGACATCAGACAATACAGTAAAAGGAAAAGAAAATGAGTGGTCAATCAAAATAAAAGGTTTACCAAAATACAACGAAAAAGCAGAAGAAATTGTTTACACAGTTGATGAAAAAGAAACAAAAGAAGGAGATTTATTATACTATACCAAGATAATAGGAGAAATAACCAATAAAGCAGGAACAACAGATGAAAAAGAAGTAACTATAACGAACCAAGGGTTAAAAACGTCTTTTGTACAAGTAAAATATGTGGATATTAACACAAACGAAGAAATCGCAACCAAAATAAATAAAGAAGGAGTCATAGGAGATAGCTATGACATAACCGAATACCAAAAAGAAGTTACAGGATATACCTTAATAAAAGAGCCAGAACAAACAACAGGAATCTATACAGAAGAAACACAAGAAAAAGTATATTACTATGCGAAAAATGCTAAAGTAATAGTAAAGTATTTAGACAAGGAAACTAGGCAAATACTAAAACCACAGTATGAAATTAGTGGTTTTGAAGGAAAAGAGTATACAACTGAAAAGAAAGAAATTGATGGATATACCTTTTTAGAAAGTAGTGGGAAAGTAAGTGGTAACATGGAAAGGGATACCATTGAAGTCATCTATTATTATGCTAAAAATACAAAAGTAGTAGTAAAATACTTAGAAAAAGATAGTACACCAAATGACAACACAGATAATAAAATATTAGCAACAGAAGAAAACATAGAAGGTTACATCGGCAAAGACTATGAAACAGAAGAAAAACATATTGATGGGTATACCTTTATAGAAGCGACACAGAATACCGTAGGAAAAATGTCAAAAGACACCATACAAGTTATTTATTATTATGCACAAAACACAAAAGTAGTAGTGAAACATTTAGAAAAGGATGAAACACCAGACGACAATACAGATAACCAAGTATTGGCAGCAGAAGAAAAGATAGAGGGATATGAAGGAAAAGAATATACAACAGAGCAACAAACAATTGAAAACTATATATTCCTAGAAGCAACAAACAATACCAAAGGGAAGATGAATAAAGATACCATAGAAGTTATCTACTATTATGTCCAAAAAACAAAAGCTACAGTACAACACATAGATAGAGAAACGGGAGAAATATTAAAAAGCCAAACGACAGAAGGAAAAGTGGGAGATTTATTTGAAACATATGCTGAAGATTTAGAAGGATATGTATTAGTAAAAGCACCAGAAGAATCTAATATAATCATGACAAAAGAAGAGCAGACTATAAAATATTACTATGCCTATGTATCAGAAGGGTTACTAGAAAAGCATATAGACGATATAACTGGAGAATTGTTATATAGCAAAGAACATGAGGGAAAAGAAGGAGACAGTTACATCATACCATCGAAAGATTTGGAAGGATATGACTTAGTAGAAAGTAAATTGCCAGTTAATGCAATTGGTAAAATGAAAAGAAATCGAATTGAAGTAAAATATTATTACATCAAAAAAGCGAGTGTGAGAGTAGAATACCTAGACCAAGTAACAGGAGAAAAATTAGCAGAAGATGAAATGATAAATGGACATGAAAATGAATCATATGAAACAGAAGAAAAGCAATTCGAGAAGTATGATTTAATAGAAAAGCCAGAAAATGCAATAGGAAAAATGACAATAACCAAAGATGAAAATGGAAGTTACATATCTCAAACTGTAGTGACCTATTATTATAAAAAACAAGCAGCAGGTGTCATAGAAAAGCATATTGACATCAATACAAACAAAATATTAGCACAAGAAAGGCAAGAGGGACACGTAGGTGATAATTATCATATTCTAGCAAGGGAATTTGAGCAATATGAATTAGTAGAATCCAAATTACCAATCAATCATAAAGGAACAATGACAGAAGAAGAAATAGAGGTAAACTATTACTATGTAAAATTAGCCAAAGTAAAGGTAGAGTATATTGACAAACAAACAGAAGAAAAATTAGCAGAAGAAGAAATCAAAGGATATGTAGGAGATTCTTATCAAACCAATGAAAAGTTATTTGATGGATATGATTTAGTAGAAACTGCTTCTAATAGTAAGGGAGAGATGCAAGAAGAGACAATAGTAAAATATTACTATAAAAGAAAAACTCAAATAGAAATACAATATTTAGAAAAAGATACCAACTATTCATTAAAGGAAAAAGACATTATCAAAGGATATGTAGGAGACAAATATGAGACACAAGAAAAAGAGATTCCTTACTATAAATTACTAGAACAAACAGAAAACACAAAAGGAATCATGGAAAAAGAGAAGATTACAGTTATTTATTACTATCAAAAACAGCTTTTCAATCTTAGTGTTGATACATGGGTATCTAAGGTAAATATCGATGGTATCATGCAAGAAGCACAAAATTATCATACGAAAAATCAACTTTACAAATTAGATATTCATAGAAGCAAAGTAAATACAGCTAATGTTAAGATTACTTATACCATAAGAGTTAGTAAAAAGGGAGAAATAAAAGGATCAGCAGATAGAATCACAGAATTAATTCCACAAGGATACCGTTTCTATCAAGAAGATAATACAATTTATTGGAATTCAGAAGAGGAAATGCTAACAACAGATGCCTTAAAAGGAAATGATATAGAACCAGGCAAATACAAAGAAATAGAAATAGTATTAAGATGGAATCCAGGAGAAGAAAATTTTGGTAAAAAGAATCATACAGTTATCATAAGTAATTTATCAAATTTAGCGGAATATGAAGACATTAATAAAAATGATAATAGCAGTAAATCAGAAATGCTTTTAGCTATCACAACAGGAATAAAAAGAAATGATAGAATTCTAATGATAGGAGCAGTCCAAATTGTATTAGCAATAACAATAGGTGTTTTATTTACTTACAAGAAAAAGGTAAAACATCAAGAATGAATCAGATAACAAATTGAAAATATTCTAAAATAAGTAAAGTTTTAATGATAGAAAGAAGATTGAGACCTTGAAACTGATATTCAAGGTCTTGATTTATGAGATACAACCATTAAAACAAGATTTATGTTGGCATAAATATAGGTTGATAAACAGAATAAATATTGAAAAATATGGATAAATATGATAATATAATAACATCATAATAAAGTTATATCAATTGTATTTAATATAACCAAAATATCTATTAACCCAAATTAAATGGAAACAAGGGAGAAAGAATGAATACTATAATAGGAGAACTTGGTAAATCAGCAAAATTTACAGATTTACTAAAACAAATTGAAAACAAAACAAGTCCGATAGCAATATCGGGCTTAACTGACGTAGGAATGATTCAAATAGGAATAGCACTTCATGAATTTGGAAAGAAACCAATTTGTATCGTAACATATAATGAAATTCAAGCAAAAAAATTGTATGAAGATATTAAGTATTTTACGGATAATGTTGTATTGTTTTCAAAAAAGGAAATTGTGACCTATGATTATATAGCAGAAAGTAAAGAGCTGCCATACAGAAGAATCGAAGCATTAAATGAAATAAAAGCTAGAAAGAACTTAATAGTAGTAACTACTATAGAAGCAGTTTTGCAAAAATTACCCAGTCAGCAATCTTTATATGCAAACCAACTAAATTTCAAAATTGGTGATACTTATCATTTAGAAGAAATAAAACAAAAATTGGTCAAATTAGGTTATGTAAGAAGCGAATTAATCGAAGGAAGAGGACAATTTTCAATTCGTGGAGGAATTATTGATATAGCAACAAATGAAACCATAGGTGTTAGAATTGAGTTTTGGGGAGATGAAATAGATTCTATTCGAAACTTTAACATCACAAGTCAAAGGTCAGTTAATACATTAGAAAAAGTAGTCATTTGGCCAGCACATGAGTATATTTTAGAAAATTCCCTTGAAAATATTTGTAAAAAGATACAAGAAATAACTGTTAAATCAAAACAAAGAGAAATACTACAAGAAGATATTGAACAAATGAAAGCAGGAAATTATATTAGTAAAATAGACAAATATTTTGATTGTTTTTATGAAGAACAAGAAACTATATTTGACTATTTATCTAATAATTATAGTATATTTTTAGATGAAATTGGAAAAATAAAGCAAAGAGCAATTAATATTGCAATTGACAATAAAAATTTGATGAAAGTAATTGTAGAAAAAGAGAAAATAGTGCCAGCAGCAATAACCAATCTGCAAACCTATGAAGAGGTAGAAGAAAAATTAGAAAAGAGACAGATAGTATATATTGAAAAACAAGATGCACAAAATAAATTAGCAAATGAAAAATACAAGTTTGAATACAGAGAAGTAAATTACTATAAAAGTGAAATGGAGAATCTAGTAGAAGATTTACAAAAAGCAATCCAGCAAAAGAAAAAAATTTATATGTTAGTATCAACAAAGGAAAAAGCTAAAAAGTTACAAAGCCTATTAAATGATAAAGAAATTGTTAATAAAGTAGAAGAAAAACTCAATCAAACGATTCTTGTAAAAGCTAGTGAATCTATCGTAACAATCACTATTGGAAAATTGTCAGCAGGATTTGAGGCTTATGATTTAAAAGAATTAGTCATAGTAGCAGATGATTTAATCGATGGTGAAAAGAGAAGGAGAAAAATAACAAATACAGATTTTAAAGAAGGTGAAAAGATTGTATTTGCAGACTTAAAAATAGGTGATTATGTTGTTCATAGAAGATATGGAATTGGAATTTATATTGGTGTCAATACGATTCAAGCGGATGGAACAATAAAAGACTACATTAAAATAAAATATAAAAATGACGACATTTTATATATACCAACTAGTGACTTAGATTCCATTCGTAAATACATTGGAGGAGATACCATTCAGCCAAAAATTAATCGTTTAGGCAGTAAAGATTGGGAAAATACTAAAAATAAGGTAAAAAGTAATTTAAGAGAAGTAGCCAAAGAACTAATCGAGTTATATGCTAAAAGAGAAAAAGCACAAGGATTTTGTTTTAGTAAAGATACTCCGTGGCAAAATGAGTTTGAAGCTAAATTTCCATATCAAGAAACAGATGACCAATTACGTTGTATTGAAGAAGTCAAAAAAGACATGGAAATGAAAAGACCAATGGATCGATTACTATGTGGAGATGTTGGTTATGGAAAAACAGAAGTAGCTTTAAGGGCAGCTTTCAAAGCAGTTATGGATCAAAAACAAGTAGCTTATCTAGCACCAACTACTGTATTAGCAGATCAACAATATCAAGAATTTACAGAAAGAGTAAAAGATTTTCCTATCAAAGTAGAAATTTTAAATCGATTTAAAAGCAAAAAATATCAAGACGAAGTAGTTAAGAAATTAAAATTAGGAGAAGTGGATATTGTTATAGGAACACACAGAATTTTAAGTAAGGATGTGGAATTTAAAGACTTAGGGCTATTAATTATCGATGAAGAGCATCGCTTTGGCGTAAAAGACAAAGAAAAAATTAAACAATTAAAAACGAATGTAGATGTTTTAACTATGACGGCAACGCCAATTCCAAGAACAATGCATATGTCAATTGTAGGAATTCGAGACATGTCGGTTATTTATGAGCCACCACACAATAGAAGACCAGTACAAACTTATGTCTTAGAATATGACACAGAAGTAATCAAAGAAGCTATAACCAAGGAACTAGAAAGAAATGGGCAAGTATTTTATCTATTTAATAATGTAGAAGGAATTGAAAAGAAAGCAAATGATATAGAAAAACTTGTACCAGAGGCAAATGTAGTCTATGCTCATGGTCAAATGACAGGAACAAAAATAGAAGAAATTATGAAGGAATTCACAGAAGGTAAAACAAATGTGCTAGTTTGTACCACCATATTAGAATCAGGAATTGACATTCCAAACGCCAATACCATAATTGTTGAAAATGCAGATAGAATGGGACTAGCACAATTATATCAAATTAGAGGAAGAGTAGGAAGAGCAGATAAGCAAGCCTATGCCTACATTACCTATAAAAAAGATAAACTATTAACAGAAGTGGCAGATAAAAGATTAAAAGCCATCAAGGAATTTACAGAATTTGGTTCAGGCTTTAAAATAGCTATGAGAGATTTGGAAATTAGAGGGGCAGGAAGTTTGTTAGGAGAAATCCAATCAGGACACTTAGAACAAGTGGGATATGACACTTACTGCAACTTATTAGAAGAAGTAGTAAGAGAAATGAGAGGACTTAAAGTAGAGGAAGAAACAGACCTTCAAATCGATTTAAATGTAACCAGTTACATACCAGATGAATATATACCAGATGCCAACCAAAAAATAGAAATATACCAAAATATAGCACTATGTCAAAACGAACAAGCAATTCAAAATACAATAGACGAAATCATAGACCGTTTTGGAAATATGCCACCTGAATTAGAAAATTTATTAGCAATTGCCAGAATAAAATACTTAGCTAAACAAAAGAAAATTAGTAAAATAGTGAGCAAAACTGGAAACAAAGGAAAAAGTAAAACAGCTGTAGTATTTACCTTTGAACCAAATAAAATAGAAATTAACATAGAAGAATTAGTTAAAAAATATGGAAATAAAATTAAATTTTCAGCAGGAATCAAGCCAATGGTAACTTTAGAAGTTGGAACAAGCAACGAACGACAAATCTTAAAAGACATAATAGCATTCTTAGGTTAGTTCTGGTTAGTTCTGGGACAGGCACAAGCTATCCATAATGGGATGTTTTAGGACAGGTTAGCGAAAAAATTAAAGTTAAAGGAGAAGTCTATGCAAAGCATAACGAGTAAAGAAAATGAGGTTATCAAACATATAAAAAAGCTAAAAGATAAAAAGTATAGAGATATAGCAAAGGAATATGTAATTGAAGGCATTAAATTAGTAGGAGAGGCAATACAAGAGAAAGCACCTGTTAAGCAAATTATTTTATGTGATGATTGTGAAAAGAATGCATCCATTCCAAAAGATTTAATGTATGAAATTGCAAAATATGAATGTATTTATGTAACAGAAAAAGTCTTCAAATATTTATCAGAAGTAGAGGCACCGCAGGGAATTTTAGCAGTTATGCAAAAAAATAATCAGGATGCAGAAATTGATTATGCTCAAGATATTATAGTAGTATTAGATGAGATACAAGACCCAGGAAATTTGGGAACTATATTAAGAACTGTCGATAGTGTAGGATTAACACAAATCGTAGTGTCTAAGGGAACAGCAGATGCCTATAATCCAAAGGTTGTACGTTCTACCATGGGGGCAATATTTAGAGTTAAGATAATAGAAAGTGAAGATTTAAAACAAACCTTAAAAGAGATTAAAAAACACAAATTTAAAACAGTAGTATCCTCTCTGCAAACAGACAATACAATTTATCATATTGATTATAATAAAAAAGCAATTGTTATTGGAAATGAAGCAAATGGTGTAGGAAAAGAAATTCAAGAAATGGCAGACGAAAAAATAAAAATTCCAATGTTAGGAAAAACAGAAAGCCTAAATGCCGCTGTCGCAACAGGTATCATACTATATGAATATGTAAGACAAAAGAGAAGTTAGTTATGGTTAGTTTTGGGACAGGCACAGAGTATCCATTATAGGTGAGTTTAGGGACAGGTTAAATAGGATATATGTAATAGAAAAAAGGAAAGAAGGAATAAAAGTGAAAATACATGTTGTTATGGTAGAACCAGAAATACCACAAAACACAGGAAATGTTGCGAGAACGTGTGCAGCAACAGGGGCAAAATTGCATTTAGTACATCCATTAGGATTTGACATATCAGAAAAAGCTGTTAGAAGAGCAGGATTGGATTATTGGGATAAAGTAGAGATAGAAGAACATGAGACCTTTGATGAGTTTTTGAGACAATACAAACCAGAGAAGAACAATATGTTTTTTGTTACTACTAAAGGGAAACACGTTTATTCAGAGCCATCCTATCACCAGATGGAGGAAATATTTTTACTATTTGGAAAGGAAACAAAAGGTTTGCCAGAAACTATTTTGCAAAAATATATGGATCAAACAATTCGAATACCAATGAGACCAAATTTAAGGTCTTTGAATCTTTCCAATTCAGTTAATATTGTTTTATATGATGTATTTAGGCAGAAAGAGTTTGAAGGATTGGAAGAAACTAGTAACTATTTTTAATGAAAAAATAGAGATTATGACGAAAAATAGGAAGATTTGTAGAAATGCTTGCAAATCTTCCTATTTGATGTTTTAATGAAAATAAGTTTTCATATCCAATTTTATTTAATTCAAAATTAAATCGAAAAATTCCACAATAATAAATAATGTATTACAAACTGGTTCCTCAAGCCAATAATATTAGAATGACAACCAATTTATTTAAAATGACTGGACGAAATAAGAAAGAGAAAAATATAGGAGGAAGAATTTTGAAAGTATTTACATATAGCCAATATATAAAATGCATTCATACCTTAAGGCTAAATGCTGTATTACAATTAGCAGAGGAAAATGCAGAATATAGATTGAAGAAGATAAATAAAAAATATTCGCAGGATAAACATATAAAAAATATACTAAAAGATACAAAAGAAGTAGAGGGAATGATT
>CAPBNZ010000009.1:38169-40189 GCA_948585895.1 uncultured Clostridia bacterium
TAGAACCAAAGAAACAAGTAAAAGCAGAAAATTTAATTGAATATACAAATAATTACACTATGAGAAAATATAAATCAAAACAGGCAGGTTTAGTATACAAATTGAAAAATCAAGAAGTATTTTTTTTAATAGAGCATCAATCTACAATTGACAATAGTATGCCATATCGAATTTTAAATTGTTGTATCTCTATTATGCAAGAATGGACGAGAAATAAAACAAAAAGAACAAATATGCGGATATCCTATGGTTGTTCCAATTATTATATACACTGGAAATGAGAAATGGAGAACACCAAAAGAGCAAAGAGAAAAGCAAATTGGCAATTATGTATTTGAGAACTATAGAATAGACTTAGAATACAACATAATTGACATTAATAAACTTACGAATCGAGTTTTATTAGAAAGAGACACTTTGTTTAGTTACATGATGTATATAGAAAAGTCAGAAACAAAAGAAGAGTTAATAAAACATATGAAATGCATAAAAAACAAGCAGAAGTTAGAAGAAATAACGAATATCATAAGTTATTGGTTAGATAAAATATTAGAAGAAAATACACAAGAGCAATTATTAGAAAAAATAGAACAAAAGGAAGGTGAAAAAAATATGAGTAATCTGTATGACAGACTATTAGAAGAATCCAGAAGAGATATAAAACAAGGAAAAAGAAAAGCTCAAAAAGAAATTGCCAAAAATATGGTAAAAAAGAATTTAGAAGATAAAATCATATTACAAACCACTAGAATAAAAAAGGAAGAATTAGAAAAGATTAAGAGTCAATTACAAATAATGGATTAAAAACGAAGCCCTCTTTATTAGACAAAAAGTTTAATAAAGAGGGTAATATGATTAAGTTAAGGAATATGTTTTATCCATTTGAATTAGTAAAATTTATATTTAATATGATTCATAATAATAACAAGTTTTTAGAATTTACATAATATATATTAGGATAAATATAAGGAGGAAGGCAATGGAAAAAATACTAGAAGTCAAAAATATAAGTAAAAAATATCAAAATAAAGAAGGAGAAATACTTGCCATTCAAAACATTAATTTAAGGGTTAATAAAGGAGAATTTGTTAGTATTATAGGACCTAGTGGATGTGGGAAGTCGACACTTCTTTCTATTATAGCAGGATTAGAAGAAAAAACATCAGGAGAAATTTACATAGAAGGAGAAAAAGTAGAAGGTGTATCACCAAAAATAGGATATATGTTACAAAGAGATTGCTTATTAGAATGGAGAAGCATATTAAGCAATACTATGTTTGGACTGGAAATTAAAGGGAAAAAAGACAAAGAAGCAAAAGAGTATGTAGAAGAGCTATTAAGAAAATATGATTTATATGACTTTAAAGATAAATATCCATCTGAATTATCAGGAGGTATGAGGCAAAGGGTAGCTCTTATTAGAACACTAGCTATCAAACCCAAGATTTTACTATTAGATGAAGCCTTTTCAGCATTAGATTATCAAACTAGAATTATGGTAACTAATGATATTTATAATATTTTGCGAAAAGAAGGCATTACAGCTATTGTTGTAACACATGATATTTCAGAAGGAAGATGCCAAAGTAGACACCAAGTGAAATATGATTGATAAAGTGATTTGAATTCAAGTTAAATAAAAAAGAAATCACATACTTTATTAATAAAAAATTAGTGAAGTATGTATTTTTTTGTTTAAAATAATTACTCAAATGAAGAATTTTTTTGTTAAATAGTATCAAATTTTTGATAATTTGTAAAGTAACAAAATTTGATAGGTATCAAAATGAGCAAATCATTGAAAACAAAAGAGTTTAGGATATTGATTTGATAGTTTTGTGAGTGGAGGTAAGTAGGCGATAGCGTATGCTATCGAATATCTTACCAAAAGGGACAATTTAGTGATAAACTTATTAATTTTTTTATGATGATAAGGTAGATAAAATTTTGGTATGTCTCTTTATTTTTTTATTTAATTTATGCTATGATCATATTGACTAATAGTAATTGCACTAAACTG
>CAPBNZ010000010.1:0-13090 GCA_948585895.1 uncultured Clostridia bacterium
AGCTATTAGTAGTATTCATGAGATTATAGATTTAGAAGATTTAAAGAAAGAGAGTAAAAAAAAGGAAGCAACTATAACACAGTATGTAACAGCGGTATTAATCTATGCAATTTATCAAGAAAACTATTTAAAAAGTAAAGGAAAGAAACCGATAAAGGTATGCATTCCTGTTAATTTAAAGAAATATTTTTCTTCCAAGACAATGTCGAATTTCTTTTCTTATATTACAGTAGAAGCAGAGATGAAAAAAGACAAATTAGATACTTTTGAGAAAATTTTGGATTTTGTTAAAAGAGACTTTAAAAAAAGACTAACAGAAGAAGAGATTATCAAAACTATGTCAGCCAACGTAAAGATAGGAAATAATCCACTTATTAGACCGATTCCATTGTTAGTAAAAAAAGCAATTGTTCGATTAAGCTATATGGAAATAAGAAAATATACAACAACAACATTTTCTAATATAGGAAGAATTGGTATGATAGGAAAGTACAAGGATTATATTGATTATTTTTTAATGTTAATTGCACCAGAGCCAGTAGAAAAAATCAAGTGTTCTAGCTGTACTTTTGAAAATAAGATGGTATTTACTTTTACGTCCATTTTACAAGATAACCATATTGAAAAAAGGTTTTATGAGTTTCTAAAAGAAAAAGGAATAAAAATAGAAATAGAAAGTAATGGTGTTTTAGATGATATATCCACAGAAAATTAAAGCTAAAAAAAGTGACAAAATGATAAATATATTAGTAAGTGTGTCTATGGGAATAGCTCTTATTTTATTATTAATAAATAGATTAACAACACCTAGAATTCCATGGGCAGCTTTGGCAAATGCTGGCATTTTATATACTTGGATTACCGTAATTTATTCTATCAGAAAAAATGTTAATATAGCAGGACATGTTTTATTGCAAACCATAGCACTTTCTATATTAACAATATATATTGACTACAAATTAGGGATGAAAGGGTGGTCAATTAATATGGCTATTCCAATTATGATTATGATTGCTAATATAACGATGTTAGTCTTAACAATTGTTAGTTATAAGAAATATATAAAGTATGCAATTTATCAGTTGATGATTGTACTTTTTAGCATGTTGCCAGTTATTTTTGTGACAGAGCATATTGTACAGGATAAAACTTTGAGCATGATTGCAAGTGGTATTTCTGTTTTGAATTTTGTGATTTGTTTAATATTATGTGCAAAAGATGTAAAAGAGGCGATTGTTAGAAAGTTTCATATCTAATAAAGGTTGCAAGAAGCCAGAGTCATATCTTGAGGAAGGAATATAATAGAAAATGAAAAATATAAAAAATTATAATTTTGAAGATTTAAAAGAAGAATTAAAAGATATGGGAGAAAAGCCATTTCGTGCTGAGCAGATATGCAAATGGTTATATCAAGAAAAAGTACAATCTTTTGATGACATGACAAATCTGTCTTTAGAATTGAGAGAAAAATTAAAAGCAAATTATACAATGTGTAATTTCAATATTTTAAAAAAGCAAGAATCTAAAGATGGAACCATTAAATATCTATTTGATGTATTAGATGGAAATGCTATAGAGACAGTCTTAATGAGGTACCATCATGGAAATAGCATATGTGTATCTTCACAAATTGGATGTAAAATGGGATGTAAATTTTGTGCTTCAACAGGAATCAATTTTATTAGAAGTTTAACAAGTGGAGAGATTATTGAACAAATTATAGCAGTAGAACAAGATACAGGAGAGAGAATTTCTAATGTAGTTTTTATGGGAATTGGAGAACCATTAGACAATTATGATAATGTAGTAAAAGCGATAAAAATGATTAACCATCCAAAAGGGTTAAATATAGGAGCAAGGCATATTAGCATCTCTACTAGTGGATTAATACCAAAGATTTATCAACTAGCAGAAGAAAACATTCAATGTACACTTTCTATTTCTTTACATGCAACAAACAATGAAAAAAGAAGTAGTATGATGCCAGTTAATCAAGTGTATCCAATAGAACAACTATTACAAGCTTGTAGAGATTATATAGCAAAAACCAATCGAAGAATATCCTTTGAATATGCATTAGCCAAAGACAATAATGACAATTTGGAAGATGCGAAAGAATTGGTAAAACGACTAAAAGGAATGTTATGCCATGTCAATTTAATACCAATTAATAAAATTGAAAATGGGAAATTTGATAAAAGTTCAAATGAAAATATTATGAAATTTAGAGATTACTTAAATAACCATGGAATTGTAGCAACTATTAGAAGAGAATTAGGATCTGATATTGATGCTGCTTGTGGGCAATTAAGAAGGAAGAACTTATGAGTAAATTTAATATGTTCGCTTGTTTTTTGGAAAAAAATATTGTAGACTATAAAACATGGGGAATGAGAATAAGCAAATGTGATTTGTCTTTTGCAAGGTCAAAGCTGTCAACTTAAGATGTAATTTATTATTTTACAATATCTTGTATGTCGCAACCTTCTCAATAGAAAATAGGATGATTGTTCTAATGGCACTTGCTATTGCTTGTTTGGTTGCTTACATAGCCTTATAAAATAGTAGATTATACTTTAAGTTGGCCCTATTGCTAACAACAAAGATGATGAGACATATGTAAAAAATTCTATAAGATAAAAAAGGAGAAAGAATGATATTAAAAGATATAAGAGAAATATTACCATTTGCTAACAAAATAAAAGTATATGCTTTTGTTGGACCATCTGGTACAGGAAAGAGTTATAGAGCACAAATGGTCGCAGGAGAAAAAGATACACACTTTATTATAGATGATGGATTATTAATTAAAGATAATGAAGTAATAGCAGGAGAATCGGCTAAAAAAGCGTCAACCAAAGTAGCTACTGTGAAACATGCACTTTTTTATGAAGAAAAAGAAAAAGCAGAAATTGTAAAGGCATTAAAAAAGTATAAGCCACAAAGTATATTAATATTAGGAACATCAGATGGAATGGTGCAAAAGATTGCAGCTAATTTAGGTTTACCAGAAATTTCAGAAACCACTTATATAACAGATGTAGCAACAGAAGCTGAGATGAAAACAGCAAGAAGAATTAGAGTGACAGAAGGGAAGCATGTTATTCCAGTGCCAACCTTTGAAATCAGAAAAGAGTTTTCAGGATACTTATTAGATCCGCTTCAAATATTTAAATCAAAAGGAAAGGGGCAAAAACCATATATATCTGAAAAGTCAATCATAAGACCAACCTTTAGCTATATGGGAAGATTTACAATTTCTGATTTGGTATTTAGACAAATTCTAGAATATTTAGCCATGCAAACACCAGCCATTTATAAAATATTAAAAACAAGAGTGGAAAACTATGGAGATGGTGTTAAAATTTATATGGAAGTTACCATTATGTATGGATATAATGTTAGGGAAGGTTTAAGAGACTTCAAAGAGAAATCAAAAAAAGAAATAGAAAAATTGACAGCTATGAATGTAGTAGAACTAGAAGTAGTGGCAAAAAACATATATGTTCAAGAAGGAGAGGGATATTAAATCTAAAGGGAAAGAAAGAGGGATACAAATGGAATTTATTGTAGCGATTGACGGTCCAGCAGGTTCAGGCAAGGGAACCATTACAAAGTTAGTAGGAGAAACATTAGCATTAGTTAATATAGATACAGGTGCCACTTTTCGATGTGTAGCTTTAAATATGTTACAAGAAGGAATAAAAATAAAAGAAGAAGATAAGATAAAAGACTTATTAGAAAAAATAGAGATAGACATGAAAGAAAGTGGAGAGGTTTTCTTAAATGGAAAAGAAGTAACAAAGAAGATAAGAGAAAATGAGGTTAGTAATTTTGTTTCTCAAGTATCTACTATACAAATTGTAAGAAATAGATTATTAGAGATACAAAGAAAGATAGCAGAAGGAAAAAATGTTATCATGGAAGGTAGAGACATTGGAACAGTTGTATTTCCTAAAGCAGATGTAAAAATATATCTTGATGCATCACCTGAAGAAAGAGCAAAAAGAAGAGTAAAACAAAATCAAGAAAAAGGAATTACAACATCTTATGAGGATGTGCTAAAAAATATAATAGATAGAGATAAAAGAGATTCTACTAGAGAAATAGCACCACTAAAGCGAGCAGAAGATGCCATTTATATAGACTCAACTAGTATGACAATTGGAGAAGTAGTAGATAAAATAGTAAAAATAGTAAAAGATAAAAAACAAACATAAAAATAGTTGCGGTTTCAGTAATGCTGTTAACTTAAAGAGATTTTGTAGTTGCATTTACCATTTATGTCTATAGCATTAACGAAACAGAAAAGAAAAATAAGTCATATTTTGCATTTTAGAAAGGATGGTATTAGAAGTGAAAAAAATAATAAAAGCAATTATAAAATGGATAGTAAGAGGAGCGATATACTTATGGTGTAAAATCTATTATAGAGCAGAAATTAAAGGGTTAGAGAATATACCAAAAGAAGGACCAATAATCTTTTGTGGAAATCACAGAACTTATTTAGACCCACCATTAATGGTAGCAACAGCAAAGAGGGATATGCGATTTTTGGCAAAAGAAGAATTAGCCCAAAATCCATTTTTAAATTTTTTAGGGTGGGTATTTGATGCTATTCATGTAAAAAGAGATGAAAAAGATGTAGCAGCTATCAAAGAATCCCTAAAAGCACTAAAAAATGGACAATCAATAGCTTTATTTCCAGAAGGCACAAGGAATGGATTAGAAAAAGGGGAAAAGGTAAAAGATGGTGTCGCTTTTTTTGCAGTAAGAAGTGGGGCAAAAGTAGTACCATGTGGAATTAAGGGGGGAACAAAAGAAAATAGAAAAGTTACGATTACCTATGGGAAACCTTTAGATTACAGCCAATATAAAGGAAGAAAAGATAAAGAGGTCCTAGATAAAATAACAAGAGAAATAATGGAAAATATCATAGAATTGACAAAATAAATTAAAAGTTGTATAATAAAAAGGATTTTAGGGGATTCCTTAAATCCCTTTAAAAAGGACTGTGGGGACAGTCCTTAAAATTTGTAAAAGAGAAATTAGAGTAAAGAGAGTTCACAGACTTCCTAAATTAGGAATAAAAAGAACATTGCTAGAATTTCAAGAGAAAAAGGAGTAATAAAAATGAAAAATGAGAAAATAAGAAATATAGCAATTATTGCCCATGTTGATCATGGAAAAACAACATTAGTAGATGCACTTTTAAGACAAAGTCATGTATTTAGAGAAAATGAACAAGTAGCAGAAAGAGTAATGGATTCAAATGATCAAGAAAAAGAAAGAGGAATTACAATACTATCTAAAAATACATCAGTTATGCATGGCGATATTAAAATAAATATTGTAGATACACCAGGACATGCTGACTTTGGTGGAGAAGTAGAAAGAGTTTTAAAAACAGTAGATGGTGTTCTTTTATTAGTAGATGCTTTTGAAGGTGCTATGCCTCAAACAAGAGAGGTATTAAAAAAATCTCTAGGATTAGGATTAAAGCCAATTGTAGTAATCAATAAAATAGATAGACCAGGAGCAACTCCTGAAAAAGTAGTAGATCAAGTAATAGAATTATTTATTGAGTTAGATGCAACAGATGAACAATTAGAATTTCCAGTTGTATATGCATCTGCTAAAAATGGAATTGCAAAAATGGACTTGGCAGATGAAACGACAGACTTGTCATGTTTATTTGAAACAATAATTAATACCATTCAAGCACCAAACTGTGATGAAGAAGGATCAGCTCAAATGCTAGTATCTAATATTGATTATGATGACTATGTTGGAAGAATTGCGGTAGGAAGAGTAGAAAGAGGGATAATAAGAGTTGGAATGCCAGTTGCTATTTGTGGAAAAGAAGATAAAATAACACAAGGAAGAATAGCTAAAGTATATACCCATGTAGGATTAAACAAAGTAGAAGTAGAAGAAGGAAAAGCAGGAGATATTATTGAATTAGCAGGACTTCCAGACATCAACATTGGTGATACAATCTGTGATTTTAACAATCCAGAAAAGATACCATTTGTAGACATTGATGAGCCAACTGTTTCTATGACCTTTAGCGTAAACAATGGACCATTTGCAGGAAAAGAAGGACAATTTATTACATCAAGACATATTAGAGATAGATTATTTAAAGAATTAGAAAGAAATGTATCCTTAAGAGTAAAAGAAACAGACTCACCAGATTCTTTCGAAGTATCAGGAAGGGGAGAGCTTCACTTATCTGTTTTAATTGAAACAATGAGAAGAGAAGGATTTGAGCTTTTAGTTTCTAGACCAAAGGTTATTTATAAAGAAATCGATGGAGTAAAATGTGAACCAATGGAATTGCTAGTAGTAAATGTTCCAGATGACTGTGTAGGAAATGTAATTGAAAAACTAGGAAGAAGAAAAGCAGAAATGGTAAACATGGAACCAGCAGAAACAGGACATACAAAAATTGAATTTAGAATACCAGCAAGAGGATTAATTGGTTATCGAACAGAATTTTTAACAGACACTAAGGGTGAAGGAACAATGAATCATATCTTTGATTCGTATGAACCATATAAAGGTGATGTAGTTGCTAGAGTAAGAGGAACCATAGTAGCATTTGAAAATGGAAAATCAGTAACCTATGGATTATACAATGCACAAGACAAAGGTGATTTGTTCATTGGACCTGGTGTAGAGGTATATGAAGGAATGATAGTAGGGCTAAATTCAAGAGGAGAAGATTTAGCAATTAATGTATGTAAAGAAAAACACTTAACTAATACAAGAGCTTCTGGTTCAGATGAAGCACTTCGTCTGGTACCACCAATTCAAATGTCATTAGAAAAAGCAATTGAATTTATTCAAGATGATGAACTTGTAGAAGTAACGCCAAAATCAATTCGTTTGAGAAAGAAAATATTAGATAGTAAGGAAAGAGAAAGAGCAGCAAGAAATAAGTAAAATGAAACAAGAGGGACAGGTCTTTTTGTTTCAAAAATTAAATTCAAAAATAATGATAGCCTTAGTGTTAACCATATTTTTATTTGTGATAACAAATAAAAAATGGAATAAACCTTGTAAGGGGAAATATTGAAGAAATATCAAAAAATGGAACAAAAAGACCTGTCCCTTTTGTTTCAGAAGAGGAAAACATGAACCGAAGAGAGTTAGAAAAAATAAAGCAAAAAGCATTAGAAGAACATATTCCAATTATTATGGATGAGACATTAGAAGTAATGGAAAAATATTTAACACAAATTAGGCCAGAGAAGATATTAGAGATAGGTACAGCAGTAGGTTATTCTGCTATGTGTTTTACTAAATTTTTATCAGAAAATGGAAGGATAGATACAATTGAAAGAGATGGAGAAAGAATTCAAGAAGCAAAGGAAAATATTAAAAAAGTTGGCTTAGAAGATAAAATTTGTATCTATGAAGGAGATGCAGTTGAAATATTACCTAGTTTAAATGAAAAATATGATGCTGTTTTTATTGATGCAGCAAAAGGAAAATATCCATTTTTTTTAAAACAAGCGTTAAGGATGATAAAATCACATGGTATTATTTTTGCAGACAATATTTTATATAAGGGATATGTGCTTAGTGATTATAATAAACATAAACAACGTACAGCTGTTAGAAATTTGCGAGAATATATAAAAGAGGTGAGCGAAAATCCTATTCTTGAAACTGAAATTTTAGAAGTTGGAGATGGTTTGGCTATTAGTAAAAGGAAATAAAATAATAAGAAAAGGTTTCTGTTATTATAGGTATACTATAATTCAGAACCCTTTTTTTGTATAGGAAAATATATTCCACATATTTTGTTTTTTTATCTTTCTAAATCTTTTTTATTAGAAGTATCATTATTATCCCAAAACTCATTTTCTGGAGCATAAAACCCTTCTTTCAAGTCTTTAGCGTATTTTCTTAATTCCTCAATGGAAATTTGATTTGTATCTTTTATACTTAGAATTTCTTTCAACCTATCAATTAGTAGTTCTGAAAGATAAGTAATTTCATCTCCTTTTCTTAAAGTTTCAGTAAAACCTTCTACCAAATTCTTTTTGTTTATATGAGCTTCAGGGGCAGTTGCATGGGCAGAACTGATAACGTGCATATTAACAGGAGCATAATATTCAGCAAAAATAGGAAGATATTGTTCAATTGTCATCTTATTTATGTGTTTTATTGTTTTGGTATCATATACCTTTATTTTTTTACCATTTATAGTTTTTAATTTATAATTATCATCTTTTTTAGTAGAATTGGTATCAATCCTATCAACTTCTTCGATAAATTCATCTTTAATTTTAATACTATTTTTTGCTGTTTCGATAGCTTCTAATTTCTTTTCAAGCCTTCTAATGGCATTATTTAGCTTTCTTTTTTCTTCTGGTCTTCTGGTAAAAGAGATTTTTTCTTGTAAGGTTTCTAATTTTTGCGTTAAAGCTTCTTCTTGACTCTTAGAAGTTCTACCTAAAAGTGAAAGATAATGTTCTAAAAGTTTAGGATTATTAGTTTTATCAGCTAACTCAAAAAATGGTTTAATATTTACTTGTTTACTAGGCATATCGTTATGATTAGAGAATCCATTTTTGGTTTCTTTGTATCTCATAAGAGATTGAAGTTGCACTTCTGTTTTTCTACCAAGTGCATCTATTAATTCGAAATAAATGGCACAAAATCCGTTCTCTTTTTTTACATCTTTTATTAACTTTCCTGTTATTTTAAAATCTTGTTTAAGTAATGTATCATCTAATACATGGGGAAAGGTTACTCGTAATAGTTCGTGTTCTAATTTATCATCTAATCTTCTTTTTAAGCAATCAGTAAGATGATATAATTCTTCTATTTCTGTATCAGTTATACCGAAAGAAAAAGAATTAGCTTCTGCATTTTTTTTATAATTATCAATAGCATAAGTTAATCTAGAAGAGTAAGAACCTTCTTTTATTTCATGAGTACACTCTGGATAAGTACTATTTTGCAATCGATTTAATAACTCAATGTAGATTTGAAAATATTCTTCTTGTGTCATAAAAATATCATTCTCATTTAAGTATTTTTTTACACTATGTATGAATTTTATGTTTTCATTTCTTTGCTTTTTAAATTTTAATATTTGTTCATTTTCAGGGTCATTTTCATCAAAGTAAATAGAATCATCAACATGGTTTAAAACAATTGTAATACCAGAAAAATCTGAATTTACTTTATCTGTAAAATTATTCTTATTGTTTTCATTAGAAATAATATGATTTTCTATATCAGAAATAGTAATGCCAGTTTCTATATTAGCAGGTACTATATTGGATATTTTATTCTCCAATTCTTTATGCATATTATCGTTAAAACTTTTTTGACCTTTTTCACGTTTTGGTTCAGAAATCGAAAAGTCAGGATGCAATTTTCGATAAATTAAGTAAATGGCACTACCTAAATAGTCGGAATTTTTTTGTCCATGAGGAGTAGTTTGTTGATAGTAAAGATAAACAAGATCTAAGATAGCATCGTTTATCAATTGCTCTTGTTTCGAAAATTCTTCTAATGTAACTGGTGATTCAATAAAATCTAAAAATATTTCTGGATAGTGTTTATTTACGATATTTTTAAGTTCATTTACTTCTTTTTGAGGAATATTTTGTGAATTTTTATTTGCGATTATTTGTTGATATTCTTTTTTTATAATTTCTAATAGTTGGTTTATTTCCTTATCTGTTATAGGATTATGTAATAAGTTAGTAATATCATTAGAATAGTTAAGAAATATCAAATGATATAGTTGATCAAATATTTTATCACTAATAGAAACATCTTTTAACTTTTGAAAAAGTTTATATAAATTAGATAATCCAATAGGGGTAAATTTTTTGATTAAGTGTTCTTCTGGTGGTTTGTTAATTTCTATATTTTTTAGAGATTCTAAAAATTCTTCTCTTTTTATGGTATGATAGGCCATATATTTCACCTCAATTATTATTATATCATATATTCACATAAAAGGAAAGAAATTATAAATTTCTTGTAAAAAGTGTCAAATTATGATAAAATTATAAAAATTAAGTTTTAAAAGTTAAATAGAGAAAAGAGGCAAGAAGTGAAAGAAATAGAATTATTAGCACCAGCAGGGTCATTTGAAAAAGCCAAAATAGCCTATCTTTATGGAGCAGATGCAGTATATTGTGGTACTTCATCATTATCTTTAAGAGCTAGAGCAGATATGGAAAATGAAGATTTGGAAAAAACAATAAGGTATGCTCATCAAATAGGGAAAAAAGTTTATGTAACATTAAACATATTTGCGTGGGATGAAAAATATAAAGAAATTATAAATATGGCAAAAAAATTAGAGGAACAAAAGCCAGATGGAATTATTGCAGCAGATGTAGGAGTTATTGAAGTATTAAAGAAATATGCACCATCTGTACCAATCAATGTAAGTACACAAGCTAATATTATTAGTTTACAGGATTGCAATTTTTGGTATCGAAATGGGGCTAAAAGAGTTATTATGGCAAGAGAAATGAATAAAGAACAATTAAAATATATTATGGAAAATAAGCCAGAAGACTTAGAAGTAGAAATATTTGTACATGGAGCAATATGCTTTGCTTTTTCGGGCAGATGTTTTTTAAGTGACTTCTTATCTTGTAGAAGTGCGAACCTTGGAGATTGTGTACAAAGCTGTCGATGGTCTTATAATCTATATGCAGAGGAGAAAAATAATCCAGGAAAGTTTATGCCAATTGAAACAGATGAATATGGAACAAGTATTTTTTCTTCCAAAGATTTGTGTTTGATAAAAGAACTACCAGAAATTATCGATATGGGAGTGGATAGTTTAAAAATAGAAGGTAGATTAAAGACAGAATATTATATTGCAAGCGTTATTAATACCTACCGTAATGCCATTGATGACTATCGAAGAAATCCTGAAGATTATGATTGTACAAAATATTTAAAAGAACTAGAGAAAGTAAAAACAAGAGGATTAACAACTTTTTACTTTAATGATAGAAACAATAAAGATATTCAAGAATATAGTGGAAGACAATATAATGAAAATTATGAATTTGGTGGAAAAGTTGTGGAATATCATAAGGAGAGTGAAGGGAAATCAATAATAGAAATTAAAAATAAATTACAAATAGGAGAGACTATAAAGGTAAATAAGACACTAGAAATAGGAGATACATTAGAAATTATTGTTCCCTATCAATTAGAGCCATTTGAGTTCAAAATAGAGCAATTATGGAACAATGAGACAGAGGAAGAAATCAAAGAAGTAAGTCCAGGAGTAAAAGGTCAAAAAGTAAAAATGAAATTACCAATCAAATGTGAAAAAGATTGGATTTTAAGAAGAAAAAAGTAGGGTGGATTTCTCCATTGGTTCCGGGTTTAAATGGGGAATGCCTGTCAACCTTATGGTGTAAAAGGGAATTTTGTATTATTTTAAATACTGTATTAGTAACCGAACAAGTAACAGCAAATGAAAAATGGGAGCAACCTATAACAAAAACTTTGTTGATTAGGTTGCGATGTGAAAGGTGGTGTATAAAATAATATAAGATTTCTTTTTTTATAGAAAATTTCTACAAAATTTTCATACAGAAACAAAACATTATGTGCAAGATTAAGGTGAATAGGTTTTGCTAAATGTACCAATGTTAGGATGAACTAGTGAAGAAATTACTTCTTAATGGCAATCCTTTTTTTCAAAGAGGAAACTAATACAAAAGCCGTAAAAGACAAGATAAAACTCCAAGAATAATGTCTATATTAGAAGAAAAGCTAGGTAACAAAACAAAGATAGAACCAACAGTAAATCCAATAATAGAGTAAAAGGTAGGAGCATAAAAATGTTCTAATAAGTATTTCGTTAATTTCATAAAACACAAACCACCAGAAATTACTCCAATTCCAATTGGCAGTAATATAGGAAAGTACAAACTAGAAATAGCATTTAGATAAACAGAATAAATGCCTAAAAGCATCAAAATAATGGTACTACTAACGCCAGGTACAACGATTCCTATGGACATAACAAATCCACCCAATACTAGATAAAGAAAATTAATATTTTCAAGTGTTTGAACTTGTAAAGAAGATTCTAAAAAGATACAGCCAATTCCAAGTAAGAGAGCAACAAAAAAGAAAATTAAGTTAAAAGGTTTCCATTTTTCTTTTCCATTTACTTCCTTAATTAAAGTTGGTATACTGCCTAAAATAAGTCCAATAAAAATAGATTTGGTTTGAATAGGAAATTGATATAAACAATAGTTTAAAATGTTACCAAATAATATAATACCTAATCCAATACCTACCATGATAGGAAAAAGAAATTTGAAATTCTTCCTTACATCACGAAAAAAATTTAAAATACTATCTAAGAGTTTTTCGTAGATTCCAAAAATGACACAGAAAACGCCACTACTGATACCTGGAAGTATAGCACCGCTACCAATAGCAATGCCTTTAAAGCAATTGGATAAAAATTTCATAATTAATTAACACCTCTTTAAAATGTATGAAAAAGAAACAAATATATGATGCTAAGTAATTCAGGGGGTGATAATTTAAGGCATAATTTATTATTTTGTAATACTTTAGGTGTTCAACCAAATGAATCAAATTTTGTTATAGATTGCTCCAATTGTGCTGATTGTTTGTTAATTTGGTTGTTTTATAGTGATATAAAAATAATAAATGATACCCTAAACTAACAATCTTTGATTATACTGACCTTTCAGTCTAATCATTTTTTTATTGATTTATGATATAAATAGTCAATAAACAGATGAGGAGAGAAACATGATTGAAAAATTATATGAGTATACACAAATAACAGATTTAAAAGATATGTTAAAAAAATCTGGAAAAGAATATGCTAATCAAATTGCCTATCAAATAAAAAAAGAAGAAGGAAGCTATCAAAATATAACACATAAAGAAGTAAGAGAAATGATAGACTCACTAGGAACAGCTTTAATCAATATGGGACTAAAACATAAAAGAATAGCTGTCATTGGAGAAAATAGATTAGAATGGGAAATAGCCTATTTGTCTATTGTATGTGGAACAGGAATTGTTGTACCATTGG
>CAPBNZ010000010.1:13128-16270 GCA_948585895.1 uncultured Clostridia bacterium
ATTAAGAAACTTAATAGAACGTTCAGAGGTGGAAGCGATATTTTATTCGCAAAAATATGAAACTACATTAGAAAATATCAAAAATGAAGGGGTAGGAAAACTAAAACATTTAATATCTATGGATTTAGTAGAACATACAAAAGGAATTTATTCAGAGCAAGAATTAATAGAAACAGGAAAAGAATTAATTAAGCTAGGAAATAAAGAATTTATAGAAGCACAAATAGATAATCAAAAAATGAGTATTATGCTGTTTACATCTGGAACAACATCGGCAGCCAAGATAGTAGCTTTATCACATTATAATATTTGTTCTAATCTAATGGATATGGCTTCTATTTTAGATATTGATTCTAGTGATGTGTTTTTATCTTTTTTACCATTGCATCATGTATTTGAATGTACAGTCGGATTTTTATTTTCCTTATATAAGGGAGCTAAAACAGTGTTTTGTGATGGAATAAGGCACATTCCTGAAAATATGAGAGAATATAAAGTGTCAGTTATGGCATCTGTTCCTGCTATTTACGAAAGAATTTTTAAAATAATAAGAAGACAACTAGAAAAACAGGGAAAAGTGAAAGAAATTTTACAAAAAGAAGAGAAATATAGAAATTGTAGTATGGAGAAGAAAAAAGAAGTATTTCAAGAGATTCATGATATGTTAGGGGGAAATATTAAGTGGCTAATTAGTGGGGCTGCCAGTTTAGAACCAGGAATTGAAGAAAAATATAGAATGTTAGGTTTTAATTTAGTACAAGGCTATGGATTAACGGAAACTTCACCAGTAGTTGCTATGGGAAATAAAAAATATTATAAAGTAGGGTCAATTGGAAAAACAATTCCAAGTGTGAAAGCTAGAATAGTGAATGAAAATCAAGAAGGAATTGGAGAGCTGATAGTGCAAGGACCAAATATTATGCTTGAATATTTTGGAAACAAGTCTAATACGAGAAAAGCATTAGTAGATGGATGGTTTTATACAGGTGATTTAGCAAGAATGGATGAGGAAGGATATATTTTTATTTGTGGAAGAAAAAAAAGTGTGATTGTACTGAAAAATGGAAAAAATATTTTTCCTGAAGAAATGGAAAACTTAATTAACAGAATAGAAGGAATAGAAGAATCTTTTGTGTTTGGAAAGCAAATGTCAAAAGATAAAAATGATATAAAGATATTTGCAAAATTAGTTTATAATCAGGAAGTTGTAGAAAACACCTATAAAGTCAAAGAAAAAAAAGAAATTCAGCAAGCAATCAATGAAAAGATAAAAGAAATCAATAAAACAATGCCACATTATAAAGCAATTAAAGGAATTTTGTTAACACAGGAGCCATTAATAAAAACAACAACTAATAAAATTAAAAGGCAGAATAATTTAGAACAAATTGAAAAAGAGGAAATAGTATGTCATTACAAGATTTAACTACTAAAATTTTAGGACAGAAAGTTATCTATTACCAAGAAATTGATTCAACTCAATTGGAGGTCTGGAGAAGAATAGAAAAAAAAACTATAAAAAATGGAACCATCATTTTAGCAGATATTCAGACGAATGGAAAGCGGAACACATGGAAAGAAATGGTATACAAATGTAGGAAACAATATAGCTTTTTCTTTTGCTATAGAAGCTAATTGTAATATTCAAAAATTGAATGGAATTACACTTGAGATTGCTCAAACAATTTTAGAAGTTTTTAGAAAGTTATATCAGATTCCTCTGGAAATTAAATTTCCCAATGATATTGTATACAAAGGCAAGAAATTAGGTGGGATTTTGACAGAAACAAAATTAAATGGGGAACTTGTGAAATATGTTGTAATAGGAATTCGGAATCAATACAAGTCAAGAAAGATTTGATGAGGAGATAAGTGAAATAGCATCTTCTATTCAAAAGGAATTCCAGATAGAAGTAAATAGAAAAAAAGTAATAACAGAATTTTGTAATTTATTTGAAAGTAGTTTAATAAAAAGGAAGATGATTTTGGGGACGGAGGAAAAAATCATCTTCTAGGAAAAAGAAACAGTTAAGATTTATATAAGAAATACAAAGGATGATTTTTTCCTCCGTCCCCAAAATCATTCAATAAGGAGAAAAAATAATGAAAATAGGATTTTTATTTCCAGGTCAAGGTTCTCAAAGTATAGGAATGGGGCAAGACCTATATGAAAAGTTTGAAGAGGTAAGAGCAGTTTATCAAAAAGTAAAAGAATTAACAGGTGTGGATGTTGCTGAAGTTACATTTAAAGGAAATGAAGAGATTTTAAATGAAACTAAAAATACACAACTTTGTATCTTAACAATGAGCTTAGCTATCTTAGAAGTATTAAAGAAAAATGGTATCCAAGCAGAAGTATCTAGTGGATTAAGTTTAGGTGAATATTCAGCTTTAATTTATAGTCAAGCAATTAATTTTGAAGAAGGTGTAAAACTAGTTCAAAAAAGAGGGGAATATATGCAAGAACTAGTACCTAATGGAGAATGGCTAATGGCAGCAATTTTAGGCATGAGTGAAGAACAAGTGCGAGACGTATGTCAAAAAGTAACAAGTGGATTTGTAATCCCTGTCAATTTTAATACAAAGGGGCAAATTGTTGTTTCAGGAGAAAAAGAAGCGGTAGAACAGGCAGAGATAATTGCAAAAGAATTGGGTGCTAAAAAAGTAAGAAAACTAAAAACTGCTGGACCATTTCATACAAATAAGTTAATAAAAGCATCAGAGGCTTTAAGAGAAGAATTGGAATCAGTTACTATACAGAATTTTCAAACAGTAGTTGTTAAAAATTTAGATGGAACAGCATATAGCCAAAAAGATGATGTAAAGGAAATTTTAGCAAAACATATTATCAATCCTGTTCAATTTTCAAGAAGTTTAGAGACTATGTTAGAAATGGGAGTGGACACATTTATTGAGATAGGACCTGGAAAAACATTATCTGGTTTTGTAAAAAGAATGGAAACAGAGAAAGAAATAACTATTTTAAACATCAATAATGTAGAGACATTAGAAAAAATTTTAGATGATTTTAGGGACGGAGGAAAAAATCATCTTAGAGAAAAGAGAGAGTTAAAAGTTATATAAAAAATAGAAAAGATGATTTTTTCCTCCGTCCCTAAAATCATCGTAAAGGAGAGTTGAA
>CAPBNZ010000010.1:16293-25178 GCA_948585895.1 uncultured Clostridia bacterium
AATTACAGGAGCAACAAGAGGAATTGGAAGACAAATTGCTATCACTCTTTCGAAAGAGGGATATCATATTGCACTAAATTATCGAAGAGAAGGTGAAGCATTAAACAATATAAAAGATGAAATTGAATCAAATCAAGTAGAATGTTTTGCTGTTAAAGGAGATGTTTCAAATTTTGACGATTGTGAGAATTTTGTAAAACAAATAATTACAAGGTTTGGAAAGATAGATGTATTAGTTAACAATGCAGGAATTACTAAAGACATGCTGTTAATGAGAATGAAACAGAAAGATTTCGAACAAGTTATTGATGTTAATTTGGTAGGAACTTTCAATGTAACTAAAAATGTTATTTCTCATATGTTAAAAGCACATTCTGGGAGAATTATCAATATTTCATCTGTTGTAGGAATTTGTGGGAATGCAGGGCAAACTAATTATGCAGCGTCAAAAGCAGGGATAATTGGATTTACAAAAAGTTTAGCAAAAGAAGTTGCTTCTAGAAATATATTAGTAAATGCTGTAGCACCAGGATTTATTGAAACAAGTATGACAGAGATTTTAAAAGAAGAAGTAAAGCAAGAAATCTCTAAAGATATTCCATTAAAACGAATGGGATCAGCACAAGATGTAGCGAACTGTGTAAAGTTTTTAACATCAGAAGATAGTTCATACATAACAGGGCAAGTGTTGCAAGTTGATGGTGGAATGTTAATATGAAACAAAAGGGACAGGTCTCAATTGTTTCAAAAATGTGTGTAAAATAAAACAAAGGCATAAGTAGCAAGTGTTGTATAAAATTTTTTGAATACAAAAGAAATGGGTAAATAATAAAATTAGACAAAGCTAAACAAGGAGGATGATGATACATTAAGACCTGTCCCTCTTGTTTCAAAGGAGGTAAAAAATGGAAAGAAGAGTCGTAATTACAGGATTAGGAGCAATTACTCCAATTGGAAAGAATATAGAAGAAACATGGAATGGAATTAAAGAAAAAAAGTGTGGAATTGATAGGATATCGTTATTTGATAGTACAGGATTTAAAACAAGTTTAGATGCAGAGGTGGAAGATTTTAATCCATTGGATTATTTAGAGGCAAAACAAGCAAAGAGATTAGATAGAAGTTCACAGTTTGCAATAATAGCAGCAAGAGAGGCTTTTGAAGATAGTGGTATAACAAAACAAAATACAGATTTTGAGAAAATAGGAGTATTTGTAAGTTCAGGTATTGGAGGACTAAAAACAATTCAGGAACAGTGTGAAGTAAATTATATAAAGGGAAATAATAGAGTATCTCCTATGTTTATTCCTATGGCAATTGCTAACATGCCAGCAGGAAATATTGCTATTGATTTAGGGACAAAAGGAGAATCGATTTCTATTGTAACAGCATGTGCTTCTTCTACCCATGCTATAGGAGAAGCATATAAAACTATAAAATATGGTTCAGAAGATGTTATTTTGGCAGGAGGAACAGAAGCTTCTATTTGCCCAATAGGAATTGCTGGATTCGAAAATATGAAGGCTTTATCTTCTACAACAGAAAAGAAAAGAGCAAGTATTCCCTTTGATAAAGAAAGAAGTGGTTTTGTTATGGGAGAAGGAGCAGGAATACTTGTATTAGAAGAATTAGAACATGCCATAAAAAGAGGAAGCCATATATATGCAGAAGTAATTGGTTATGGGGCTACCTCAGATGCATATCATATAACTTCACCAGCACCTGAAGGAGAGGGGGGTGCAAGAGCTATGAAACGAGCAATGAAAGATGCTAAGATTAAACCAGAAGAAATAGATTATATCAATGCACATGGTACGTCTACACATTTGAATGATTCTTGCGAAACGATGGCGATAAAAATAGCTTTAGGAGAGGCAAGCAAAAAAGTAATGGTAAGTTCAACCAAAGGAAATACAGGACATTTGCTAGGGGCAGCAGGTGGCGTAGAAGCTATTTTTTGTGTTAAGGCAATTCAAGATAAAATAGTTCCACCTACTATTAATTATCAAGAGAAAGACGAAGAATGTGATTTAGATATTGTACCAAATGAAGTAAGAAATAAAGAAATTAATGTAGTAATGTCAAATTCTTTAGGATTTGGAGGACATAATGCTAGTATTATAATGAAGAAATATGAATAAATAACAAATTTTAGATAAAATATTAACAATGTATGTAATGTTGAAAGGGATGAGATGAATAGTGGAATATGAAAAGATAAAACAATTAATAGATGACATGGGGAAATCAAATTTGACAACAATTGATATTAATTTTCCAGATGGTACTAAAATTAGTATGAAAAAAGAAGAGAAGCAAGCAATTAAAATAGCAGAAAGCATAGAAGCAGAACAGTTAAAAGAAAGAGAAGAAGGAAAGAGAGAAACAAATTTCGAAAAAAAGGAAAAGCACATAGAAAAAGGTAAGATAGTAAAATCTCCAATGGTAGGAACTTTTTACTTGAAACCTTCTCCTAATAGTAATCCTTATGTAGAAGTAGGGCAAAAGGTAAAAAAAGGTGATATTCTTTGTATCATAGAAGCCATGAAATTAATGAATGAAATTGAATCAGAATTTGATGGGGAGATAAAGGAAGTTTTAGTGAAAGATGAAGAAACAGTGGAATATGGAAAACCATTATTTGTAATTAACTAGAAAGAAGCACAATTATATTTCAAGAAAGGAAAAAATTAAAAGATGTTAAACAAAGAAGAGATAGAAAAGATTATACCACAAAGAGAACCTTTTCTAATGATAGATAAGGTAGAAGCATATATACCAGGAGAAAGTGCAGTGGCCTATAAACAAGTGAAAGAAGATGAATGGTATTTCAAAGGGCATTTTCCAGGGAATCCTATTATGCCAGGTGTATTAATTACAGAAAGTCTTGCACAGACAGGTGCAGTAGCTATTCTTAGTTTAGAAGAGAATAAAGGAAGAAATGCTTTGTTTGGAGGAATTGACAAAATGAAATTTAAAAAAGTTGTAATTCCAGGGGATATTTTAAAATTGGAAGTAAAAATTATAAAGAAAAAAGGACCAATTGGAATAGGAGAAGCAGTTGCAACAGTACAGGATAAAATAGTAGCAAAAGGAGAATTGACCTTTGCAGTAGTTTAAAAATGAAACAAAAGGGACAGGTCTAAAATGTTTCATTTGTCAATAAAATAGATTTTAAATATTGAAATTAATAGATAAAAATGAAACATTTTAGATCTGTCCCTTTTGTTTCATTTTTAAAATCTAAAAGAAAGGAAAATAGTAGCATGAATAAAATATTAATTGCAAATCGAGGCGAAATAGCAGTTCGTATTATAAGAGCTTGTAAAGAAATGAATATTAAAACGGTAGCAGTATATTCAGAAGCAGATAAAGATGCCATGCATACTCGTCTGGCAGATGAGGCAATTTGCATTGGACCTGCAAGTCCAGCAAAAAGTTACTTAAATTTTAAAAGTATGATAGAGGCTGCCAATATAACAGGTGCAGATAGTATTCATCCTGGATTTGGATTTTTATCAGAAAATAGTCAATTTGCTAAAATATGTAAAGAATCTAATATTAAATTTATTGGACCTTCTTATCAAGTAATTGAATTAATGGGAAATAAATCGAATGCTAAAGAATTAATGAAATCAGCAGGAGTCCCAGTTATACCAGGATCTGATGGAAGTGTAAAAGGTTTAAAGGATGCAATCAAAATAGCAGATAAAATTGGTTATCCAGTCATGCTCAAAGCAGCAGCTCGGAGGTGGAGGAAAAGGAATACGAATTGTTAATTCGCCAGAAGAATTAGAAAGTAATTATCATATTGTAAAACAAGAAGCTAAGATTTCTTTTAATGATGATGAGATTTATATGGAAAAATATATTAAAAATCCAAGACATGTGGAAATACAAATTTTAGCAGATGAACATGGAAATGTAGTTCATTTAGGGGAAAGAGATTGTTCTATTCAACGTAAAAACCAAAAAATAATAGAAGAAACACCTTCTACAGCAATTGATGAAAAATTAAGAAATAAGATGGGAGAAGCAGCAATAAAAGCTTCTAAAATAGCAAAATATACAAGCTGTGGTACAGTTGAATTCTTAGTAGATAGTGATAGGAATTTTTATTTTATGGAGATGAATACTAGAATTCAAGTAGAACATCCCATTACAGAGGAGAGAACAGGAATTGATATTATGAAAGCACAAATAAAAATAGCAGCAGGTGAACCACTAAAATTAAAACAGAAAAACATTGAATTTAGAGGGCATAGCATTGAATGTAGAATCAATGCAGAAAATCCAAGTAAGAATTTTATGCCATGTCCAGGAACAATTACAGGATTAAACTTGCCAGGAGGAAATGGTATTCGAGTAGATACTGCTATTTATGAAGGTTACACGATTCCCTCTTCTTATGATTCTATGATTGCAAAAATTATTACACATGGCGATACTAGAAATGAAGCCATTAGTAAGATGAAGAGAGCATTAGAAGAAATTGTAATAGAAGGTGTGGAAACCAATATTGATTTCTTATTTCAGATTATAAAAAATCCTAATTTTATCAGAGGAAACTTTGATACATCTTTTATTGAAAAGGAAATTTTGAAATAGGATGTCAATGTTAAGGTTCTACCAATACAGTGTTTTATGATTAATAGTACAAGATTACTATTTTAACCTAGAATGGTTGATAAGCTCAGAAAGGAAAATTGGATATGATAGTAGACAAAATAAAAAAAAGACAACCAACAGCAAAAAGAATGCAAAACAAAGTAGATATACAAGTTGGTAAATGGGTAAAATGTGATAAATGTAAAGAAATATTATATAAGGAAACAGTAAGAGAAAATGATAGTCTTTGTCCAAATTGTGGGGCTTACTTTAGGATGCATATTAATAAAAGGTTAGAAGCCATTATAGATAAAGATACATATCAAAGATTTGATTTGGATATAGATACAACCAATCCATTAGAATTAGAAGATTATTCAAGGAAAATTAAAGCATTAAGAGAAAAAACAGGAATTCAAGAAGCAGTAAGTTGTGGAACAGGAAAAATAAAAGGAGAAAAAGTAGTTATTTGTGTAATGGATAGTGGATTTTTAATGGGAAGTATGGGAATTGTAGTAGGAGAAAAAATTACGTATGCCATTGAAAAAGCAATCGAATTAAAACTTCCACTTATTATATTTTGTGTTTCGGGGGGAGCCAGAATGCAAGAAGGAATTATATCACTTATGCAAATGGCAAAAACAACAGCAGCTATTTCTAAATTAAATAAAGCTGGGGGATTATATATCTCTGTTTTAACAGACCCCACATATGGAGGTGTTACAGCATCTTTTGCAAGCTTGGCTGATATCATATTAGCGGAACCAGGAGCTATGATAGGATTTGCAGGACAAAGAGTTATTAAACAGACAATTGGAGAGGAATTACCAGAAGGGTTTCAAACAGCAGAATTTTTATTAAAACATGGATTTATTGATAAGATTGTAGAAAGAAAGAAACTAAAAGATACATTATATCAATTAATTGACTTACACAAATAGAAGGGATGTGTAATTCTGTCAATGTGTGGTGTAATCCATTATTTTTTACATTTTTTAAATTGGCAGTATCAAAGGGATATGTTAGGAAAGGGAAGGAGAAGAGAAGAAATGACTGCTTGGGAAAAAGTTGAAATAGCAAGAAACGCAAAAAGAAAAACATCATTAGATTACATTCAAAGGATTTTTGATGATTTTATCGAATTGCATGGTGATAGATGCTTTCGAGATGATTCGGCAATCGTATGTGGATTGGCAAAGATAGGAAAGCAAAATTATACAGTAATAGCAGAACAAAAGGGAAGAACAACAAAGGAAAACATAGAAAGAAACTTTGGAATGCCAAATCCAGAAGCGTATCGAAAAGGAATTCGATTTATGCGGTCAAGCAGAGAAATTTAAAAGACCAGTAATTACTTTTATCGATACAAAAGGGGCTTATCCAGGAGTTGAAGCAGAAGAAAGAGGACAACGGGGAGGCAATTGCTAAATCTATGTTAGAACTTAGTAAGCTAAGGGTACCAGTTATTGCCATTGTTATTGGAGAAGGTTCTAGTGGTGGAGCTTTAGCATTAGGAGTTGGAAATAAGGTGTTTATGCTTGAGAATGCTATTTATTCCATTTTGTCACCAGAAGGTTATGCTAGTATTTTGTGGAAGGATGCTTCTAGAGCGAAAGAAGCAGCTGAAAAAATGAAGTTGACAGCAGAAGATTTGTATCAATTGAGAATAATTGATAAAATTATAAAAGAGCCAAAAGGAGATATAGAAGAAAGTTTTGAGAAAGTGGCTAAAAGTTTAAAAAAAGAAATTAGTGGTACCATAGAAAAAATGAAAAATATGAGTCCAGATGAAATCGTAGAGGAAAGATATCAGAAATTCAGAAATATGGGTGAATATAGTATTTTATAAATAGTTGGAAATTATTGTATTTTTTTCTTTGTGGCTTTCAGTTACGAAAAAAATATAATAAATATAAAGATTCAAGGAGGAAAAAAATGTTATTAGAAGGAAAGAAAATATTAATTATGGGAATTAGAAATAAGTGGAGTATTGCATTTGGAATTGCAAAATCTGCTTATGAAAATGGTGCAAAACTTATTTTTACCTATATGGGAGAAGAAAATAAGGAGAAAATAGAAGAATTAATTTCAGAATTTGAAGGGAGTAAAGCCTACGTTTTAAATGGAGCTTCAGAGGATGAGGTAGTAAAGGAAACCTTTTCAAAAATTAAAGAAGAAAATGGTAAAATAGATGGGATTGTACATGCTGTTGCACATGCTAATACAGAGGATTTACACCATGATTTTATTTATACAAGTAAGGAAGGCTTTGCACATGCATGTGATGTAAGTAGTTATTCTTTTGTATTAGCAGCAAGACAGGCAAAAGAATTAGATATGTTAAAGGAAAAGGCAAGTCTTGTAACGTTAACTTATCATGGTTCTACTAAAGTAATCGATAATTATAATGTTATGGGGGTTGCTAAAGCAGCATTAGAATCAAGTGTTAGGTATTTAGCGGAAAATTTAGGAAAAGAAGGAATGCGAGTAAATGCAGTTTCAGCAGGTCCAATCAAAACCTTATCTGCAAAAGGAATTAAAGATTTTGGTTCTGTTTTAAATGTAATAGAAGAAAAAGCACCATTGCATAAAAATGTAACAACCTATCAGGTTGGTAATGTAGCTACGTTTTTACTTAGTTCTATGTCAGAAGCAGTTACTGGACAAATTGTCTATGCTGATAATGGATATAATATTATGGGAATATAATTTTAGAAGGTCATGCACTTTTCATTTTTTCAAAACATATACTTAGGTTATATGGATGAAGTTTAAGTAAGTTTGTAAGCGGGCTTAAACAGCAAAAATGGAGGTGCATTTATGTTAGTGTCACTTTGTGCAACAGGAATATGGGGATTTTTAGAATTTCTAAAATCAGCGGTATTTGTTGTTCGGCTATATTCAAGGAAGAGATTTATTTCCAGAGCCATTAACAGCCGAAGAAGAAAGAAATTGTTTAGAGCAAATGGCAAAAGGTGATGATGAGGCTAGGAATATTTTAATCGAAAGAAACTTAAGATTAGTTGCCCATGTAGCTAAAAAGTATAGTACAGCAAAGGTAGAACAAGATGATTTAATATCGATTGGTACAGTGGGATTAATTAAAGGGATAAATAGTTTTAAAGTGGAAAAAGGAGCAAGACTTTCTACCTATGTATCACGATGTATTGATAATGAGATTTTAATGCATTTAAGAGCAACCAAAAAGCTTCGGAGCAGAAGTATATTTAAATGAACCAATTGGAAAAGATAAAGATGATAATGTAGTAACTTTACAAGAGATTTTAGAAAATAATGAAAGAAATATTGAAGAGGAAGTAGATATTAAAATGAAAATAAAACTACTTTGTAAAAAAATGAAAGAAATTTTGAAAGATAGGGAGAGAACGATTTTAGAATTACGATTTGGATTAGGAGGTTATAAGCCAAAAACACAAAATGAGATTGCAGAAATGATGGGGATTTCACGTTCTTATGTGTCACGTATTGAAACCAAAGCAATTGATAAATTAGCACAAGAAATAAAAGAATAATACTTGAAAAGATTTCTTTCTTATGTTATGATAAAAAGAAAACTTAGGAGAAGAAAATGAAGAGAACAAAATTAAAGGATAGAATATTGCCAACCTATACCAAAGGAGAAGAAATTTTTAATATGACTTCTCATATTGTAGGGGCAGTCTTAGGAATTGTGGCAACTGTATTATGTATTGTTTTTTCAGCAATAAATAGAAATGGCTATGGAGTTGTAAGTGCTTCTATATATGGAGTAACTATGATTATTTTATATACCATGTCTAGCATTTATCATGGATTAAGTCCAAGAATTAATTCCAAAAGAGTATTTCAGGTATTAGATCATTGTTCTATTTTTTTATTGATAGCAGGTTCTTATACTCCCTTTGCATTATGTACTATTAGAGAATATGATGCCTTATCAGGATGGATTATATTTGGCGTTATATGGACTTTAGCTATCATAGGAATTGTTTTTAATTCAATTGATATTAAAAGATTTAAAGCGTTTTCCATGATATGTTACTTATTAATGGGTTGGTGTATTATTGTAAAAGCTAATTTATTACCAGAATTATTGACAATTAATGGATTTGCTCTTTTATTATCAGGAGGAATTGCTTATACAATAGGAGCTGTTATATATGCATTAGGAAAGAAATATAAATATGCACATTCTATTTTTCATTTATTTATCTTACTAGGTAGTTTTTTACAATTTTTGTGTATATTATTATATGTAATGTAAAATAAAAAAACAG
>CAPBNZ010000010.1:25188-36284 GCA_948585895.1 uncultured Clostridia bacterium
CTGTTAATTAAAAATATTAATTTATTTTAACATACTTAAAACAAGAAAGCAAATAGAAAATAATTTATTTAAGTGAGGTTTCTATATGAAAAAGTAAGATAGATTTATCTAATGAAAGAATAAACAAGAATTAAGTAACATTTTCAATTTGTAAATGACAATGAGCTGTGTTAAAATTAAGATAATAAAAAAAGAATTATTAGAAATGTACCCTGCGTAGTGCGTAAGGCAGAATTTTTAGAACCAACACTCGATAAGAGGGGCTAAATCTCTAAATATGGCGTGCAAGCTCACACAATATAGTGAGAAGCCCAGGAATATTTAGGTAGGCACCCACCTGTTTTTAGGAGCAGGTCCTTAAAAATTCAAGGCAACTGACGGCTAAGGCGGGGCATTTTTTGTTGTATTGAAAAATGGTAAAAGAATTTCTCTGCTATTTTCTCGTTATGTGATTTCTAGAAATTATTCAAAGCCAAAATTGCTTTTGCATAAAGCTTACATGAAAGTAAAAGGTTATCGATATCAATAAATTCATCTGTTTGGTGACACATATTTTTATCACCAGGAAAATTAGGACCGAAGGCGATACAATTGTCAAAAGCACGAGCATAGGTAGAACCACCAATTGCAATTGGATTTAAGTTAGAATTAATTTCTTCATTGTAAATATTACAAAGAGTTTTAACTAAGTTATTTGTTTTAGGTATATAGAAAGCAGGCTTATAAGAAACGATATCGAAGTCAATATTCCAATAAGCATTGGTATATTTTGTAAATTTACTTGTAATTGTAATCATATTGACAGTAATAGGGAGATGAAGATTTAAACCAATTTGTAACATATTATGTTTTAAGAAAATATCCCCAACATTTAGAGTTAGTTTTCCAGATTCATCTTCAATATTAATTTCTAGGTTTTCTCCATTATATTGTGTATTAATATAAGTATAAAAGAAATCCAATAATTCAATATGAATTTCATAGAAATCAAATATTTTATACAAAACAACCAATAATCTAGAAATGGCATTTATTCCTAGATTAGGATGAGCAGCATGACTAGCTATTCCATGAGAAGTTAATTTTACTTGTTTTTCATCTATTTTGTAAATGTCAATTTCATATTTATTTTCCTCAATCATATATTTTAATCTTTTAATCAAATCACACATGGTAATTTTGTGATTTTTTATTTCTAAAATAATACTACAAGTTTTAGGAACAACGTTAATAGGATTGTTATTGGTATTAATTTCTTTTATAAGAATATCTTTATTTAAAAAAGTGGAATAATCCATTTTTAAATAAGTTGTTAAGATGGATTTTTCACAATGAGTACATGGAAAATCAGCATCTGGACTAAATCCAAGAGAAGGTGCTTCTTCTCGTCTTTTATAATAATCGATACATTTCCAATCGTTCTTTTTATTTAATCCTAAAATCAAACGAACACGTTTATGTACTTGGCAAGTTTCCATGACGATTTTCATAGCAAATAAGGAGCTAATGACAGGTCCTTTGTCATCAATTGCACCTCTACCATAAATTCGATTATTAAATATAGTTCCACTAAAAGGAGGATAAGTCCAATCAGTATCAACAGGAACCACATCTAAATGTCCAATAATTCCAATTAATTCTTTTCCAGTGCCAAATTCGAGGTAGCCACAATAGCCATCTATATTTTTAGTTCGAAAACCTAGGTTTTTACCAAGTTTTAACATATATTCTAGTGCGTGGTTAATCGGTTCTCCAAATGGGTGATGAGGATTGTTAGAAGTAGAAACAATGCTAGGTATCTGAATTAATTCTTGCGTTTTTTTTATGATTTCATCTTTATAGTTCTCCACATATTTATCTAACATATAACCAGTCCTTTCAATTTAATTAACTAAAATATATGATAGGATACAAAAAATAGAACCAAATGGTTGACAAGGCTTTATAAAAAAGGATAGAATGTAAATAGAAATAAAAAGAGAAAGGTGTGTATGTTTTGGAAAAATTAGAAAAGCAAGAATTAGAGAAAAAAGCAAAAATAGTAAGAGAGGATATCATAAATGAAGTATATTGTGCCAAATCAGGACATCCAGGAGGATCACTATCAGTAGCAGATATTTTAACAGTATTATATTTTAGAGAAATGAACATTAATCCAGAAAATCCAAATTGGGAAGATAGAGATAGATTTGTCTTATCAAAAGGACATTGTTCACCAGCTTTATACAGTTGTTTAGCTAATCGAGGATTTTTTCCAGTAGAGGACTTGAAGACATTTAGAAATATGAATAGTTATCTACAAGGACATCCAGATAAAAACAAAGTGCCAGGAGTTGATATGACAACAGGTTCTTTGGGACAAGGACTATCAGTGGCTAATGGAATGGCAATAGCAGGAAAAATGGAACAGAAAGAGTATCGTGTTTATTGTGTTTTAGGAGATGGAGAAATTGAAGAAGGACAGATTTGGGAAGCGGCTATGGCATCTAACAAATATAAATTAGATAATTTATGTGTTATAGTAGATAATAATAATTTACAAATTGATGGAACCATAGAAGAAGTAATGAGTTCTTATCCAATTGATGAAAAATTCAAGAGTTTTGGGTTCCAAGTTATCAATATTGATGGGCATGATATAGAAGAAATTATAAAAGCATTTGAAGTAGCTAGAAATGTAAAAGGGAAACCTACTTGTATCATAGCAAAAACCATAAAAGGAAAAGGCATAGAATTTATGGAAAATCAAGCAGGTTGGCATGGAAAAGCACCAAATGATGAACAATATGAACAAGCAATAAAAGAATTAAGAAGAGATTTGTAGAAATGGTGAGTATGAGTGGATATTCATACAAATTGTTCAGATGGACCAAAACAGGAAAGGAAATATTAAAAAAGCAGGATAAATTAGATTATATATCGATAATAGACCATAAATAAGACTTGTAAGGTCTATAAAGAAAAGGAGAAGAAATATGAAGGATAAAAAAATAGCAACACGCCAAAGTTATGGAGAAACTTTAGTAGAATTAGGAAAGAAAAATGAGCAAATTGTAGTATTAGATGCAGATTTAGCAGGTGCTACGAAAACAGATTTATTTGCAAAAGAGTTTCCAAATCGATTTTTTGATATGGGAATAGCAGAAGCTAATATGTTAGGAACAGCAGCAGGTTTAGCTACTTGTGGAAAGATTCCATATGCTAGTACTTTTGCTATATTTGCAGCAGGAAGGGGATATGATCAAATTAGAAATAGTATTTGTTATCCTAAGTTAAATGTTAAAATTTGTGCAACACATGCAGGAATTACAGTAGGAGAGGATGGGGCTACACACCAGATGTTAGAAGATATTTCATTAATGAGAACCTTACCTAATATGACTGTTATTTCTCCATCTGATGATACACAAGCAAGATGGGTAATCCAAGAAATTAGTAAAATAAATGGACCAGTGTATGTGAGATTAGCAAGATTAGCAACACCAATTATTTATGAAGAAAATCAAAAATTTCAGATTGGAAAAGCAGTCCAAATAGGAGAAGGAACAGATGGAACCATATTTGCAACAGGTGTTACAGTAGCAGAAGCAATTAAGGCACAAGAGGAATTAAAATCACGAGGCATTCATATTAGAGTGGTAGACATTCATACAATTAAGCCAATTGACAAAGAAATAATTATCAAATGTGCTAAAGAAACGAAAAAATTAGTATCTATTGAAGACCATAGCATTATTGGTGGATTAGGTTCTGCTATTAGTGAGGTTCTAACAGAAGAATATCCAGTTAAATTAGAAAGAATGGGAATACAAGACATTTTTGGAAAATCTGGTAAAGCGGAAGAATTAATAGCGTATTTTGGATTGACTTCGAAGGCAATCATAGAGAAGTTTCAATAACATTACATTATAATAGAATTTTTGTCTAAAGTTAAAATGCTATAATAAAAAGAAACTAGTGTGATTTCTACAAATTGTTACTATATGAAAAATAGTATACATCTTTGGAAGTTAAATAGGAATAATTATGAATTTTTCAAAAAAAAGAAAAAGGAAGAAAAATGATAGAAAATGTAAAAAAACCAACATTTTCTATCATTTTTTTGAGAAAAAAGTATTGCAAAAAAGATACTTTATTGTTATGATTAGATAGAGTAATTTATAAATGGTTAGTTTGTGCCTGTCCCAAAACTAACCAAATGTAAGGAGAGCCAAAAATGATAGAATTTAGAAATGTAGTAAAGACATATGATACAGGTACACAGGCTGTTAAAGGTGCTAATTTTGTTATAGATAAAGGAGAATTTGCATTTTTAGTAGGCTCATCAGGTAGTGGAAAGTCAACACTAATTAAATTAATTTTAAAAGAAGAAGAACCAACATCAGGAAATATAATTATTAATGGAAAAGATACTACTTTTTTGAAACCAAGTAGAATTCCATATTTAAGAAGAAGTATGGGGGTAGTATTCCAAGATTTCAGACTTTTACCAGATAAAACAGTATATGATAATGTGGCTTATGCCATGTATATTGTAAGGGCAACGCCAAGACATATTAGAAGACAAGTTCCAATGGTACTTTCTTTAGTTGGATTAAGTGGTAAAGCTAAGATGTACCCAAATGAATTATCAGGAGGAGAGCAACAAAGAGTGGCTTTAGCTAGAGCTTTAGTAAACAATCCATCCATGTTAATTGCAGATGAACCAACAGGAAATTTAGACCCAGAAACAGCTTGGGACATTATGAATTTATTAAATGACATTAATATGAGAGGGACTACAGTAGTAGTAGCAACACATGCAAAAGATATTGTAGATAAGATGAAGAAAAGGGTTATCCATATACGTAAAGGCGAAATAATAAGAGATGATAAAAAAGGTGGGTATGATTGTGAAATATAACAGATTTGGATATTTAATAGGAGAAGGATTTGGAAATGTATTTAAAAATAAAAAATCAACAGGAGCATCCCTTATGATTATGTGTGCTACTATGATTATTTTTGGAATATTTTTAATCCTAACAGAAAATATAAACCATTTTGTAGCAGAAATAGAATCAGCACAAGGAATACAAGTTTTTATTAATAATGATGCAACACGAGAGCAAATAGATGAGGTAGGGGAAAAGTTAAGAGCCTTAGATGGGGTAAGTACCACAGAATTTGTATCAAAGGATAAAGCCTTGAACCAAATGAAAGAAAGGTTTGGCGATAAAAAAGATTTATTAGCAGGTTATGAAGAAAACAATATTTTTCCAGCTTCTTATATAGTAACTTTGACAGATTTAAGCAGAAGCAAAGAAATTCAAAATCAGATTTTAACATTTGATAACATTAAAAAAATAACAAGTAAAGATGAAACAGTTACAACTTTAATTAATTTAGCAAATGGCATTAAAATTGTAACAGGAATTATCTTAATTTTATTGATTATCATATCTGTTTTCATTATAGCGAATACCATAAAACTTACAGTACATGCAAGACGAAAAGAAATTTCAATCATGAAATATGTAGGTGCAACGAATGGATTTATTCGATGGCCATTTATTGTAGAAGGTATGATAATTGGTGTATTTGCAAGTGCCATATCAATTACACTAGTAGGAATTGCTTATAGTTTCCTAGCAGAAAAGATGGTAAATTCTCAATTTATGCAAGTTATTAATATGAGTTTAGTAACTTTTGGCGATATGTTCAATTCTATCATATTTGTTTATATGTTGTTAGGAATTGGAATAGGAGCGATTCGGAAGTGTAATTTCTATGAGGAAATATTTAAAAGTATAAAGGAGAAAACATGCGTAAGGTTTTATGTGTTGTTTTAGCTTTCTTAATTTGTAGTTTTGGTGTTGTTTCTTATGTACAAGCAGAAGAAATAACTGATTTACAAACACAACAACAAGAATTACAAAGTCAAATTAATAATACCACAGATGAACTAGAAGGAGTGCAAGAAGAATTATCAGAAAATCTTGAACAAGTTCAAAAATTAGATGAAAAGATACAAACTTCACAAACACAATTAGATGAGCTAAATACCAAAATGATACAATTGCAAACTTCTATTAATGAAGTAGAAGAAAAACTAGAAATAGCAGAAGAAAGATATAATAGACAAAAAGAAATATTAGAAGTAAGGCTAGTGACTATGTATGAAACAAGTGATACACAGTATTTGGATGTTATTTTAAGTTCTAGAAGTATTTCTGATTTCTTATCTAATTATTTTCTGATTACAGAGCTAGCAAGCTATGACACAGAATTATTGGAAGATATGAAAGAGCAAAAAGACAAAATTGAATTATCCAAAAAAAAATTAGAAGATACAAAAGAGCAATATGCAACTATCAAACAAAATCAAACAAAGACTGCTAAAATAATAGAAAATACTAAAATAGTAAGAGAAAATTACATTGCAAAATTATCTGACAAAGAAAAAGAGTTACAATCTCAAATAGATGAGTATAATCAAAAATATGCAGAAGTAAATAAAGAAATATTGGCACAAGCTTTACAAGGAATAGATACCCAATATATAGGTGGAGAATTGGCATGGCCAGTTCCAGGATATACCAGAATTAGTTCAAAATATGGTATGAGATATCACCCTATATTACATATTAACAAATTACATACAGGAGTAGATATAAGTGCACCAATGGGAGCAAACTTTGTAGCAGCTAATGATGGGATTGTTACCAAGGCAGGAATGAATGCTGCTTATGGAAATATGGTAATAATAGACCATGGAGGGGGAATTTCAACTTTATATGCACATGGTTCAGAAATTTTAGTACAAGTAGGACAAATGGTAAAAAGAGGAGAATCGATTTTAAAAGTTGGTTCAACGGGCTATTCAACAGGACCGCATGCTCATTTTGAGGTTAGACTAAATGGAGAGGTAACAGATCCGATGCCATATATTACAAACGGAATGTTACCAGAAACACAAAATCAGAATACAACCAATGCAACATCAAATGGAATAGAAGAAAATACAAAAAATTAAGTAAAAATAGGAGGAACTTATGAAAAAGTTAGGGGTAAAAATAATAGGAATACTAATCGTTGGAATTGTTTTATTACAAAATCCAATGGTTATTGCAGCTTCTTCAGGAGAAACAAAAAAATTAGAAAATGAACAAAGTGAAATTAATAAAGATAGGCAAGAAGCAGAAAAAGATTTAAAAGATGTACAAGCTCAAAAATCAGAAACAGTTAAACAAGTAGAAGAATTATCTACACAAATATCTGATTATCAATCTCAGATTGATACATTAGATAGCCAGATAACAGAACTTAATACAAAAATACAAGAATCAGAAAAACAATTAGCAAAAGCACAGGAAGATTATACAAAACAAGAGGAATTATTAGAAGCTAGATTAGTAGCTACTTATGAAGCAGGAGAAACATCCTATTTAGACTTTCTTTTATCTTCTGATAGTATTACAGATTTAATTTCAAATTATTATTTAATCACAGAAGTAGCAACGAATGATACAGAATTGTTAGAAAAAATTCAAAAACAAAAGCAACAAATAGAAGAAGCAAAGAAAACATTAGAAACAAGTAAACAAGAATTAGCCACTTCAAAAGCTAGCAAGCAAAGTGTTACAACGCAGCTAGAAACAGCTAAAAAAGAAAAGAATCAACAAGTTGCTAAATTATCTCAAGATGAAAAAGAAATACAAGAACATATTGATGAATTGAGAAATGCAAGTGCTCAAATAGAAAAAGAAATAAAAGCAGCACAAGCAAGATATGCAGCACAAATTGCAGAATTAAATAATAAAAACAATAATAAAAATAATGGTAATAACAATAATAACAATAGTAGTAATAAAGGAGATGCCAATACATCAACAGGAGGAAGTTCTAATAGTGGCGGAAACTATAATGGAGGAGGAAAGCGGTATCCTTCAAAGACCAGTTAATTCAGGAACAATTACAGCTACCATGTATTATTCAAATGGAAGCTATCATGGAGCCTTAGACTATGGTGTGCCAGTGGGAACACCAATCTATGCTGCAGCAGATGGGGTAGTGATTACAACTGCTAATTTAACGACTAGTTATGGTACACATGTAGTTATTCAACATGCAGGAGGATTACAAAGTTGGTATGCTCATGGTACAAGTGGATCTATTTGTGTATCACCAGGGCAAACTGTTTCAAAAGGGCAACAAATTATGAAATCAGGTAATACAGGAAATTCAAAAGGACCTCACTTGCATTTCGAGGTAAGAGTTGCACCATATAATTACAGTAATTGTAGAGTTGATCCGCGTAATTATTTTTAATTAGGTAACATACAATTTGATTAGGGTGTCGCATTTGGGACGTTTCTATTTGCGGCATTTTTGTGTAATAGGAAGAAGAGATTGCCGTAATTACACGAAAATGTCTAAAAAGAAACGTCCTCAATCGGATATCTCAATTCTATACAGTTGAAATAACGGAGGTTAAGAATGGAAGAAAAGAAAAAATTTAAAGTGTATAAAATTATCATGCTAATTGTTTTAGTGGCATTTATCACATTTCTATGTACTTCTATAGGAATGTATCAATATTTTACTATGAATAAAATGGATAATTTGGCTATGTTTGCTACTACTTCATCTGATTTGAATATAGAAACAACACTTAAAAAATATAAAACGATTATTGATAAATACTATTTAGGAGAAATTGATGAAGAAAAATTAAAAGAAGGAGCAATTAAAGGATATATAGAAGGACTAAATGATCCTTATACAGAATACATAGCTAAAGAAGACATGAAAGATTATTTAGAAGATACTATGGGGAATTTTGTTGGTATTGGTATTTATATGGTAAAAAATACAGAAGTGAATAAAATACAAGTGTTAGCCCCAATTAAAAACAGTCCAGCAGAAAAAGCTGGAATTCTACCAGGAGATTTAATCATATCTGTGAATGATGTCCAATATACAGCAGAAGATATGTCGATAGCTTCGAATAAAATAAAAGGAGAAGAGGGAAGTAAGGTAAAGGTTCAGATTCTAAGGGGAACCGAAATGAAAACCTTTGAAATCAAAAGAGAAAATATAAAAGTAAATCCAGTAGAAGGAAAAGTATTAAATAATGACATAGGTTATATTGAATTTTCTTCTTTTGATGAAAACACAGCACAAGACTTTAAAGTGAAATATGAAGAATTGCGAAAGCAAGGAATAAATTCTTTAATTATAGACTTAAGAAATAACGGTGGTGGAATTGTAAGCGAAGCTTTAACAATTGCTGATTATATAGCAGATAAAGGTTCTATTTTACTATATGAGGTAGATAAAATAATAAAGAAGAAGTAAAAAAATCAGAAAATGCACCAATCATTCATATGCCAATTATCCTTTTAACAAACGAAAATACAGCTAGTTCATCAGAAATATTAGCAGGAGCGTTAAAAGATTTGGGAAAAGCCAAGATTTGTGGAACAAAAACGTATGGAAAAGGTGTTATTCAACAAGTATTAACATTGCCAGATGGAAGTGGATTAAAAATAACATCAGAAAAATACTTAACACCAAATAAAACAGAAATCAATAAAGTTGGAATAGAGCCAGATGAGAAAGTAGACTTACCAGACACGGTAAAAAATGTATTATTAGTAGAAGAAAAAGATGATACACAATTAAAAAAAGCAATTGAAATGCTAAAATAAGGATTTTGAGACCATCTCTAAAACCTTGTTTAGGAAAGGATAAAATATGAATTTGCCAAATAAACTAACAATTTTTAGAATGATATTAGTACCAATTATGGTAATAATTCCTTTTTTAGGAATAAAAGGAGAATGCTTAGGCATACCAATTGAATATTGGATGATTGATATAATATTTATTATAGCGTCTTTAACAGATAAGTTAGATGGCTATTTAGCGAGAAAAAACAATCAAGTAACAACTTTTGGGAAATTTTTAGATCCATTAGCAGATAAAATTTTAGTAATAGCAGCGATGATAATGCTAGTTGAAACGGCAAGATTACCAGCTTGGATACCAATTATAGTATTAACAAGAGAATTTTTAGTTTCTGGTTATCGATTACTTGCTGTAGAAAAAGGGGGAAAGGTAATTGCTGCTTCAAAATGGGGAAAATTAAAAACAGTAACACAAATGCTTGCCATAATTTTAGCTTTTATAGATGTACATAGTTTTGGGGAATGTTTTACAGGAACATTACAAGGAGGATTGTTAGTGTTAAACCTTATTGTAACAAGTATGATGATACTACAAACCATAGCTACCATTTTTTCAGGAATTGATTATATGAGAGGGGCAAAAGAATTAATGAAATGATTTGGTTTTTAGTATGAAATGCATTCTATTGGCACGAATAAATTTTTTACTTAAAGAAATTAAGGAAAAATGGAAGATAGAAACGACAAACATTTAGAGGTAAAGATGAAATTTACTTGACAAATTTCATTTTTTGCCGTAAGATAATAAAAGATTTTTTAAGTGTATAGAAAAGAATAACCATAAAATAGATTAGGAAGGAGAATATACCATGGAGGAAAAAGAAGTATTATTAACACAAGAAGGATATGACAACTTAGAAAAAGAATTGAATTATTTACGAACAGAAAAAAGAGCAGAAATAGCAGACAGAATTAAAGTAGCATTAGGATTTGGAGATTTATCAGAAAATTCAGAATATGATGAGGCAAAAACAGCTCAGGCAGAAAACGAAGTAAAAATAGCAGAATTAGAAAACAAAATAAGACATGCTAAAATAATTGATGAAAAAGATATCGACACAGAAACAGTTCAAGTTGGAAATATTGTAAAAGTATTAGATATGGAATTGGATGAAAAAATAGAATATACAATAGTAGGCTCAACAGAAGTTAATTTATTAGAAAATAAAATATCAAATGAATCACCATTAGGTTCAGCGTTGCTAGGAGCTAAGAAAAATCATATAGTGGAAGTAAATGCACCAGCAGGTATTATGAAGTATAAAATTTTATCAATAAAGAAATAAAACATAATAAAGATTTCATAATATGCCATTTTATTGCAAATTAATATTGAATTTAGAAAATAAGTAATACACAAACTAG
>CAPBNZ010000010.1:36304-37398 GCA_948585895.1 uncultured Clostridia bacterium
CAAGAAAGTTTTAAAATTCTTGCTAGTTTTATCCATTTAAGCATGAATTAATAATGAAATTAGATTTTTGCAGCGGATTCTAAAGCCAATCGAATCATATTGTTTAGACCAGATTGCCTTTCTTTAGCTGTTGCAATATTTTTAATATATTTAGAATCAACAACACTCATTAAACAAGCAGCATTCTTTTGAAGCATGTTTGCTACATAAAATAAAGCAAAAGCTTCCATTTCAGCACTAACAGGATTAAAATCCTTTGGAATTCTAGACAAGAATTTATTTACATCTGTCATATAGACATCAAAACAATCAGCACAAACAGTGTTTCCAGATAGAAATGGAATTTTGGTTTCATTTGCGGTATCTATAATTTTAGCATTCAATTTTTCACTCGATTTTACAATATGACAAGTATCATTATTTAAAGTTAGGGCGAAATTTCCTTCACTAAAAACTTGTTCTGATAAAATAATGTCAAATAACTTTAATTCTGGTTTATAACCGCCACAAGACCCAATACGAATAATATTTTCTACATGGTAGAATTTAAATAATTCATAAGAATAAATTCCCATACTAGGCATACCCATTCCAGAAGCCATTACTGTTAATTCTTTTCCATGATAAGTTCCAGTATAAGCATACATTCCTCTTACTTGATTAACTAATTTAACATGTTCTAAAAAATTTTCTGCGATATATTTGGCACGTAAAGGGTCTCCAGGCATAATTACAGTTTTAGCAATATCTCCTATTTTTGCCTCATTATGTGGTGTTGGCATATAAATTCCTCCTTTTTACTTAGTATCTATTATATAGATTATATTATAACAATAAAATAGAAAAAAGGCAAAAAATACTTGAAAAAAAATAAAGTAAGTGATAAAATAATAATAGATTAAAAAAAAACCGATTTTGGCAATTTTTTTAATCTTTTTTTAGTTTTGATTGAAGAAAAATGCAGAAATTATCAAAAAGGTTAAGCCTAGTTGGATATAACTAGGATGTTCTAGCAGCTAAAAAATACCTATGGTAATAGAAAGGAAGTTTTATTATGAACACAAAGTATATTTTTGTAACAGGTGGAGTAGTTT
>CAPBNZ010000010.1:37453-37664 GCA_948585895.1 uncultured Clostridia bacterium
TATTAAAAAACAGAGGATATAAAGTAACCATTCAAAAATTTGATCCTTATATAAATGTGGATCCAGGTACCATGAATCCATATGAGCATGGAGAAGTTTTTGTTACAGATGATGGAGCAGAAACCGATTTAGATTTAGGACACTATGAAAGGTTTATCAATGAAAATCTAACCAAAAATTCAAGTGTTACAATGGGAAAAATTTATCAAAC
>CAPBNZ010000011.1:0-17422 GCA_948585895.1 uncultured Clostridia bacterium
TCATTCCTTTCTCGCTTCACTTTAACGACACACGTAGTTATAAAAAAATAATTTCTTTCAAACAATTTTCTTATTCATACTTTTTAATACCTAAAAATTACAACATATTAACATAAAATTGTAAATACTTGTATGAAATTCAAAAAAAACATTGATTCTTTCTTCTTTCTATATTATAATACATATAAATAATGAATTTGACATTTTTTGTGTTGTTAGATTGTGAGGTTCTTATGAAAAAAGAAAAAGTATTTGTCTCTCATGGTGACCTTATTTTAGACAAAATTTATGATACCAATCTACAATTTTTAAAACAGGATGGTGGAGGTTGTAATTGGAATGATTTATATAATTTAGCGGTTATGGGTGAGAGCTGTTATGCTATTGGCTCTAAAGGAAATGATGAAGAAGGTCAACTTGCTTTGCAAGCTTTATCAAAGGTTAATATTAATACAGACTATATTATAACAGAAAATAAAAAAACAAATATTATGAATATTATTATACCAAATACTAAATTAAATGATAACTCTATTATTCACTCATGGTATTCTCCTATTACGAATGAATACACCATGAATTTTTCAAACAATTTGCCAACCTTTTTACCAAAGGAATTAGAAGACAAGCAATTATATATTTTAGACAAATTCTTGCCTATTAATTTAAAATTCTTGCAAAATATAAAATCTAACTGTAGTATTTGTTTGGATATTGGTCATATTCGCTTTTTTGAACATTTTACCAAACAATACTTAACTGCCTTTTTCTCTATGACACAATTTATTCAAATAAATGACAATGTTACTGATTTGTTGTTCGAAAGGTTTTCTGTACAAAATGTAACAGAATTTTTTAAATTATTTGATTTTGACTTATTAATTTTAACCAAAGGAAAAAAAGGTGCTACTTTTGTATTTTGTGAAAATGGAGAAATAAAAACTATTAATAAACAACCTGAAATAATTGTTGATATTGTAGATTCTTCTGGTGCTGGTGATGCCTTTTTTTCGAAAGCCTTACAACAATACGCTTATGCTGAAAATATTGATAGTGATTTTGTTAACCATACCTTTACACTTGCCAATAAAGCATCTAGAGATGTTCTTTTGCAGGTGGGAAGTCGTATAAAAAATTAAATAAGGAGGAAGTTTATGAAAAAAAACATTGATGTTTCCATTATTATGGGAAGTGATTCTGATTTACCAATTATGAAAGATTGTGCTAAATTTTTAGAACAAATGGGAATTTCTTACGAAATAAAAATACTATCTGTTCACCGTACCCCAGAAAAAGCAACTGAATATGCAAAGAAATTAAAAGAAAATGATGTAAAAGTAGTAATTGCTGGTGCTGGTGGAGCAGCTCACCTTCCTGGTGTATTTGCTGCTATGTTACCAACTGTACCAGTTATTGGTATTCCAATTCATACAAAAACTTTAGGTGGTATTGATTCTTTATATTCAATTGTTCAAATGCCTTCTGGTATTCCTGTAGCAACTGTTGCTATTAATGGAGCTAAAAATGCTGCTATCTTAGCAACTTCTATCATTGCAATTGGGAATGAAGAAATCAGAAATAAACTAGCTGATTTCAAAAATTCTTTAAAAGAAACCGTTTCTAAAAAAGACGAAAGATTACAAGAATTGGGCTATGAAGCTTATTTATCTAACATGTAATCCCCACTGGTTCCGGGTTTAAATGGTGACACATAAACCTTACGTGGACATCCTTATCAAAATTGTTATAAATAGAACTTGTATAAAAAATAATAAAAAGGTGGTTTTAAAATGAAAAAAATTAGTAGTGGAAAAGTTCGTGAAATTTATGAAGTAGATGAAGACAAACTTTTATTGGTTGTATCTGACAGAATCTCTGCTTTTGACTATATCTTACCAAGTCTTGTTCCTAATAAAGGAAAAATATTAAATCAAATCTCTAAGTTTTGGTTTGATTTTATCACAGATATTATTCCAAACCATGTAATATCTACAAATATAAAAGATTTCCCAGAAGAATTTCAAACAGAAGAATTTGAAGGAAGAAGTATGTTAGTAAAAAAACTAAAAATGCTTCCTATTGAATGTATTGTAAGAGGATATATTACAGGTTCTGGATGGAAAAGTTATCAAAATGATGGTACTGTTTGTGGTATTACCCTACCAGCAGGACTACAAGAATCTCAAAAATTACCAGAACCGATTTTTACACCAACTACCAAAGCAGCTGAAGGACATGATGAAAATATTTCTTTTGATGAAGTTTGCAATTTAATAGGAAAAGATTTAGCTGAAGAATTGCGAGCTAAAACAATTGAGGTTTATCAAAAATGTGCTGATTATGCTTTAACAAAAGGAGTGATTATTGCTGATACAAAATTTGAATTTGGTATAGATGAATCTGGTAAATTAGTAATTGGAGATGAAGTATTAACTCCAGATTCTAGTAGATTTTGGCCAGCTGCTGATTATCAAGTAGGTAGAAGTCAGAAAAGCTTTGATAAGCAATATCTTCGTGACTGGATGAAATCTACTGGTTATAATCCAGAATCTGGCACTCCAATTCCAGATGATGTAATTGAAACAACTGTTAATAAATATATTGAAGCTTATGAAATACTTACTGAAAAAAAATTTTAAGCACAAAAAATCTTTTATGCTTTTAGTTTACTTATATGTTGTGTCTTTGTTTGCAAAAATTTTGCTGGCATTTTCTCTGGAATGCTTTACATTCTAGTAAATTCAGAAAACTTTCCTAGAATATAAAAAAGATACTTGCTTGTTCTACTATAAACAAACAAGTATTCCCAAAAAATCTCTTGTCATTTTTATGCCAAGAGATTTTTTTGAATTTATAATTGAATCTTTTCAAAACGATCTTTATCTATATCTTCTGGTACTTGGATTGGATATTTACCAGTAAAACATCCATCACAAAATCCATCTACTTTACAATCTTTTGTAATTTCCCTTAAACTTTCCATACTTAAAAATTCTAAAGTATCTGCACCTATTTCTTGTCTAATTTCTTCTATTGTCTTCCCATAGGCAATCAAATTCTCTTTTTTGTCTATGTCAGTTCCAAAATAACATTTATCGATAAAAGGTGGTGCTGCCACTCGAATATGGACCTCTTTTGCCCCTGCATCCTTCAAAGATTTTATAATTCTGGTAATAGTAGTTCCTCTTACTATAGAATCATCTACTAAAACTATTTTCTTACCTTTTACAGTATGATGTAAAGGATTTAATTTTAAATTTACTAATCTTTTTCTCTTATTCTGTGTATTTTGGATAAAAGTTCTTCCTATGTATTTACTCTTAATAAACACAATATCATATGGAATTTTTGACTCCTTTGAATACCCCAATGCGGCATCATTTCCAGAATCAGGAACACCTGCCACAATATCTGCATCAACTGGCAACTGTCTTGCTAAACATCTTCCTGCATTTTCACGGAAAATATGTACATTAATACCATCTACTGTAGAATCTGGTCTAGAAAAATAAATATACTCAAATACACACATGCCCTTTTTCTCATTTGGCAAAAACTTTTCACTTACTACTTCATTATTCGTAATAGTTACTACTTCTCCTGGCTCAATATCACGGTCAAAAGTAGCTCCCATAATATCTAATGCACAACTTTCTGATGCCAATACAATGTCCTCACCAAAATGTCCAATACAAAGAGGTCTAAATCCTTGTGGATCTCTAACAGCTATCATTTTTTGTGATGATAATATTAAAAGTGAATATGCTCCTTTAATAATTTTCATGGTATTTTTTACTGCTTCTTCGATAGAACCTGTCTTTAATCTTTCTCTTACAATAACATGGCATATAACTTCTGTATCGCTAGTTGTAGTAAAAATAGCACCTTGCTCCTCTAATTCTCTTTTTAATTCCACTGCATTTGTTAAATTTCCATTATGTACAATTGCTAAATTTCCTTTTTTATGTCTTACCACCATTGGCTGAGCATTTTCTTTTTTACTAATACCTGTTGTAGAATAACGTACATGTCCAATCGCCATTTTTCCCTGTGGCATAGTCCCTTGAACTTCTTTCGTAAAAACTTCTGAAACAAGTCCAACATCTTTATGAAAATGAATAATGCCATCTTCATTAATTGCTACACCACAACTCTCTTCACCCCTATGCTGTAAAGCAGATAATCCAACACAAACTTGTCCAATTAAATCTTCTTTTTGTGCTTTAGAGTAAATACCAAATACACCACATTCTTCTTTTACTTTATCAAACATTTTATAATTTCCTTTCTTTTGAAACAAAAGGGACAGGTCTTTTTGTTTCATCTTTTCCTTATTCCTTTAAAAGACTATCCTACCTATGTCTACTTAGTAAATGGAACAAAAAGACCTGTCCCTTTTGTTTCATTTTTTATACATTGACTTTCTTTTGTTTTCATGCTAAACTACCTTTAGATTAAATTTGGAGGTAATATTATGTATCATTTAGTTGTTTTTGCTTCTGGTAATGGTTCTACTTTGCAATGTATCATCGATAGCATCCATAACCATGAATTAGAAGCTCAAATTGATTTAGTTGTTTCTGATAATCCTAATGCTTATGCTCTAAAAAGAGCAGAAGCAAATAATATCGCAACCTATATCATTCAAAATAAAAACTTTACTCAAAGAGATTTAGAATTATCTAATATCCTTTCTAAATATCCTATTGACCTTATTGTACTTGCTGGATACCTAAAAATGATTGGTCCAAGCTTACTTGAAATGTATACTATTATCAATACACATCCTTCTTTATTACCTAAATATGGTGGAAAAGGGATGCATGGTATGTATGTTCATAAAGCTGTTATCTCTGCTCAAGAAAAGTACAGCGGTGCTACTATCCACTTTGTAAATCAAGAGTATGATAAAGGCTCTATCATTAGCCAAACAAAGGTAGAAGTGCTTGCTTCTGATACAGCTGACAGTTTATCACAAAAAGTACAAGCTGCTGAGAAAATCCAACTAATTCAAGTTCTAAACAACTTTGTGAAACAAAAGGGACAGTCCTAAAATGTTTCACATTTTTTTGTTTTTCCCATCAATTTTCTCTCAATATTTATTTCTTAATGAAACAAACAAGGACTGTCCCTTTTGTTTCATTAATGTTCATAAATCTCTCCAATATCTTTTCGGTAATCTAATTTGGAATCAATGTTGTTTTCCATAGCAGCATATGCCTTTCGTTTTGCTTCTTCTAGCGTGTTTCCACTTGTATGAATAGCAAATAATCTTGAAGTTCCAACTGACATATAGCAGTTTCCTTCTACAGGTTTTGTACTTGCAAAATAAATTTTAGAATCTTTTTCTATTATTTTCTCAATATTCAAGGTAAATTCACAAGGCTCACTTTTTCTAATTGCATAATCTGGACTTACTACATAAACAGTAAATGTATAATTATTTTTAAATTTACAGTTTTCAGTAGATAACTCTTGATTCCAAATATTTTTCATTACTTCAGCAAATGGTGTTTCTAATGAATTTAATACATTAATTGCTTCTGGATCTCCAAATCTTGCATTAAATTCAATAAACTTAATTCCATTTTTACATTTGAAAAATCCCCCATAAATAACCCCTGTAAATTCTAAACTATCCTTATTTACATATTGAATCGTATCTTGAATTAGTTTACTACAAACGTCTACATCCTTTTGCTCTAAAAATGGCAATAAGCCATTAGCAAAACTAAGACATCCCATTCCACCTGTTCCTGGTCCTTTGTCTTTGTCAAATCGATATGGATAATCAAAAGTAGTTGGGGTAACTACAATATTTTTTCCATCTGTTAATGCCATTACTGTAAATTCTCTACCTTCAACTTTGTCTTGTATGATTACTTGTCCATCTGCTTCTAAGCAACCTTTGGCATATGCAAAACCTTCTTGTTTTCCTTTAAAATGAATTCCACCCACTTTAACGCCTTTTCCTCCTGTTAACCCTTCTGGTTTAACAACAAAGCTGTCGTCTTCATAATTTTTCATAACTTCTTCTAATTGTTCTAAATTAGTAATACTTTCATTTCTAATTATCATTTCTGGTGCTAATTTTTTGACAATATTCAATGCATAAGTTTTACTCCACTCTACCTTTGCACCTTGCGAAGTTGGTCCAAAAGTTTTTAGTCCAAGTTCTCTTGCTAAATCAATTAAGCCTTCTTGTAATAAATTATCTTGGCTAACTACACAAGCTTTTATATCTTCTTCTCTTACAAATTTCTTGACAAGTTCTTTATCAAATGCGTTTCCAATTATGTATTTTCCTTTTGATTTTTCTACTTGATTTACAATAGATGGATTAGCATATGGTAAAATAGCATATAATTCAAATCCCTTTGCAATTTGTTCTGCTAGAACTGCCTCTCGACCACCATTTCCTAATAATAAACACTTTTCCATAAAACTTTTTCCTTTCTTGAAACAAAAAGAGAACTCTTTTCATCTCGCACTTTTATGTTTTTATGATTTTATTTTCTATCTATCAATTTCATTAAATGAAGAGTAACTTTTATGTTTCAATCTTAAATCTAAATCTTTTTGCAACTGTTCTGCATTTTTAAATACAATTCCATTTATTCCTACTTCTTCCGCTCTTTTTATATTTATATTATAATCATCTATAAATAAAGTTTCATCTGCTATAATCTGTGTTCTATCTAAAACTGTTCGAAAAGTTCTCTTATCTGATTTAACACTTCCAATCTCATAAGAAAATATTTTTGTATCAAATATACAAATTTCCTGATTATTTTGTTCAATATATGTCATCCATTCTTTAACATGGTCTGATAATAATATGAGATGATACTTTCCTTTTAACTGTTTAATAATCTCCATTGTCCCCGTTATTGGCTGATTCAAATTTTGTCGAATTGTAGTTTTTAAATCTTCTACTGTAATATTCCAGTTCATCCCTTTCATTAATTCATTCCAATATTCTTCTTCTTTTAAATTCCCTCTCATCAGATTAAGAAATAATTCATTTTTTTCTGCCTTTCGTTTATAGAATTGTTTCGCACCAATGCTATACTTCTTTTCTATTAATTTATCGGTTCCATGATATCCTGATATGATTACTTCTGATAAATCAAATATTATATTTTTAATCATCACTAAAATCTTTCCTTCTAAATATTACCGACTTAAGGTAAAACTATTCATTTTCCTTACAAGACTTATAACACTGCTTAAAACATCATATTTTCTTGTAAGCTTCTTTGAAACTTTTTATGAAACATAAAAGACCTGTCCCTCTTGTTTCATTTTTACTCTACACATTTACTTCAACTGACATGTCTTGTAGTAAATCACTATATTTTTCTAATATTGGATTCACTCTTTCTGCTACAAAGTCCTCTACTTGTTTCGCTGCTCTTCCACATAAATGTTCTGGATTTAATGCGTGCATTATTTCTTCTACTGTTAGTCCAAAGGTTTCATCTGCTGCAATTCGTTCTACTAAATCATTTGATTTCCCTAATTCTTTTACTTGTTTTCCTGCCTCCATAGAATAAATTCTTATTTTTTCATGTAGTTCTTGCCTATCTCCACCTTTTAATACAGCATTCATTAGAATTTCTTCTGTTGCCATAAATGGTAGTTCTTGCATCATGTTAGTTTTAATTACATTTTCATATACTACTATATTTTTAGAGATATTCGCATATAAGATTAAAATAGCATCCACTGCTAAAAAGCTTTCTGGTACACAAATTCTTTTGTTTGCTGAATCGTCTAGAGTTCTCTCTAGCCATTGTGTTGCTGCTGTGATAGTTGGATCCATACTTAATGTCATAACATGTCTTGCTAGAGAATTAATTCTCTCACTTCTCATTGGATTTCTTTTATAGGCCATGGCCGATGATCCAATTTGTCCTTTTTCAAATGGTTCTTCTAATTCTTTTTCATGTTGTAATAATCTCATGTCATTAGCAAATTTAGAACAGCTTTGTGCAATTTGAGATAATACACTAAGCACTCTCGTATCTAACTTTCTAGTATAAGTTTGTCCAGAAACAGAATACACTTTGTCAAATCCCATTTTCCTAGCAATTTTCTCATCAATCTGTCTTACCTTTTCTTCATCCTTAAATAATTTCATAAAACTTTCTTGAGTTCCTGTTGTTCCTTTACATCCTAATAATTTCATATGACTTTGTACAAATTCTAGTTCTTCTAAATCTTCTAATAAATCTTGTAACCATAAAGTGGCTCTTTTCCCTACTGTTGTTAGCTGTGCTGGTTGGAAATGCGTATATCCTAAACAAGTTACCTCTTTATAGTCAAGAGCAAACTTCTTTAAATTACGAATGACAAAAATTAATTTTTGCTTAACAACCTCTAACGCTTGTGACATTAAAATAACATCTGTATTGTCTGTTACATAACATGAAGTAGCTCCTAAATGAATAATTGGTTTCGCACTTGGACATTTTAGTCCAAATTCATACACATGTGCCATAACATCATGTCTACATTCCTTTTCTCTTTTACTTACTATATCATAGTCAATATTATTTATATTTTCTTTCATTTCTTTAATTTGTTCTTCTGTAATAGCAATTCCTAATTCTTTTTCTGTTTCAGCTAATGCTACCCATAGTTTTCTCCATGTTGAATATTTACTATCATTTGACCATAACGCATTCATTTCTTTACTGGCATATCTTCCTGAAAGTGGTGTAACATAAATATCGTTTTTCATTATTTTTCTCCTCTCCTTGAAATCAATTGGGACAGCACTTTTTTGCATTTCACTTTTTGTCGTTTTTCATCAACTACTTTTTCGACAAGTTCTGCCTAATTTGTGAAACAAATAACACCTGTCCCTCTTGTTTCATCTATAATAATTTATTCCTGATTCAAATATTTTTTGGTCTTTTCTTCCTGGTACATTTTTTACTATGTCTCGATAAGTTCTTTCTGAATGTCCCATTTTTCCTAGTATTCTACCATCTGGACTTGTAATTCCTTCAATTGCATCTACTGAACCATTTGGATTATAGCTAATGTCATAAGTTGCCTTCCCTTGTAAGTCCACATATTGTGTAGCAATTTGCCCATTGGCAATTAACTTCTTTTCTAGCTCTTCTGATACAATAAATCTTCCTTCACCATGAGAAATTGGAATGGTAAATTCTTCTCCTAATTCTACTTCGTTAAACCATGGTGACATTTTTGATACGACTTTAGTTTGTACCATTCTAGACATATGTCTTGCAATTGTATTGAATGTTAGTGTTGGTGATGTTTCATCCATTTCTCTGATTTCTCCATATGGTAGTAATCCTAATTTTACTAACGCTTGGAACCCATTACAAATTCCTAACATTAATCCATCTTGTTCATATAGGTGTTTATGAATTAAATCTTTTAATTTTGGATTTCTAAATACAGCTCCAATGAATTTTCCAGAACCATCTGGCTCATCGCCACTACTAAATCCTCCTGGTATCATAATAATTTGTGACTTTTCAATTTCTCTTGCAAATACGTCAATCGATTCTTGTATGTTTTCTGGTTTTAAGTTTTTAAATACTACTGTACTTGTCATGCCTCCTGCATCTTCAAAAGCTTTTGCTACATCGTATTCACAGTTAGTGCCTGGAAAAACAGGAATAAAGACACGAGGTTTTGCAATTGGCATTTTACGAGTTAATGTACATGTTTTTTCACTTATAATATTTTTAGCTACTTTAGTATTTTCTTTCGACTTCGTTGGGAAAACTTTTTCTAATGGCTCTTCCCACATAGCAATTAAATTTTCTAATTCAAAAGCTACCTCTTTATTTACCATAATTTTTTCTTCTGAAATAGTTGTTCCTAAAAATTGTAATTTTTCTACTTCTACCTCCTCTTTTAATTCAATGACAAATGAACCATAATAAGGATAGAATAGGTCAGGTATTTCTTTTGCAAACTTAAATCCTATTTTATTTCCTATTGCACTTTTTGTAATAACATCTGCTATTCCTCCATGTGTAATGGTGCTAACAGATAATACTTTACCTTGTTCTATTAAAGTATGAATCATTTCATAATTTTCTTTTAAATCCTCAAAATCTAGTAAGTCATCTTCACCCATTTTAGTTGGTAAAAACATTACTTTTGAATGGTCTTCTTTGAATTCATTAGATACTACTTTTGTGGTATCTGTCTCTCCAATACAAAAAGATACTAAAGTTGGTGGTACATCTAATTCATTGTAAGAACCAGACATACTATCTTTTCCCCCAATGGCTGCTATCTTCAATTCTTTTTGTACTAAGTATGCTCCAAGTAATGCTGCAAATGGTTTTCCCCATCTGTTAGGCTCATTTCTTAATTTTTCAAAATACTCTTGTAATGTTAAATAAGCTTTTTTGTAATCGCCTCCTAAAGCTACATATTTTGAAACTGATTCGATAATAGCATATACAGCTCCATGGAAAGGACTCCAACTAGATAAGTATGGATTATATCCATAAGTCATAATGGTTCCACTATTTGTGTATCCTTTTAGGGTAGGAATTCTTGCTACCATTCCTTGACTAGGAGTTAATTGATATTTTCCTCCAAATGGCATGATAACGGTGTTGCTACCTATACTGCTATCAAAACGCTCTACCAATCCTTTTTGGGAACAACAGTTTAAATTGGTAATCGTTTGTTCCCATTTTGCTTTGATATCTTCTATTTTCTCTTGTTTAAAATAAGATTTTTGTTCCTCTGGCTTAGTTATTTGCACTTTTGCATTTTTGACATCTCCATTGGTGTCTAAAAATTCTCTTGCGATGTCAACAATCACGTTTCCTCTCCAATACATTTTAATTCTTGGTTCTTCTACTACTTCTGCTACAACTGTTGCTTCTAAATTTTCTTTTTCTGCAAATTCAATTAATTTATCAGCATCTTCTTTGTCCACTACTACTGCCATTCTTTCTTGTGATTCTGATATGGCAAGCTCTGTTCCATCTAATCCCTCATATTTTTTAGGTACTTTATCTAAGTTAATAACTAATCCATCTGCTAATTCTCCAATTGCAACGGAAACTCCTCCAGCTCCAAAATCGTTACATCTCTTAATTAATTTGGTTACTTCTTGGTTTCTAAATAGTCTTTGTACTTTTCTTTCTTCTGGTGCATTTCCTTTTTGTACTTCTGCTCCACAAGTTGTTAAAGATTCACTGGTATGTGCTTTTGATGAACCAGTTGCACCACCACAACCATCTCTTCCTGTCTTTCCACCTAATAAAATTACAATATCTCCTGGAATTGGTCTTTTACGAACTACATTTTCCTTTGGTGCTGCTCCTACTAAAGCACCTATTTCCATACGTTTGGCTACATAGCCATCATGATAAATTTCTGCTACTTGTCCAGTTGCCAACCCAATTTGATTTCCATAAGAACTATAGCCTCTTGCTGCTTCATTGGTTAATTTTCTTTGTGGCAATTTATTTGGTAAGGTTTCTTCTACTGTTTTTCTTGGGTCTCCACATCCTGTAACTCTCATTGCCTGATACACATAAACTCTTCCTGATAGTGGATCACGAATAGCTCCTCCTAAACAAGTTGCTGCTCCCCCAAATGGTTCAATTTCAGTTGGGTGATTATGTGTTTCATTTTTGAACATAATTAAATATTCTTCTGGTTTACCATCTACTAAAATTTCAGCTTTGATACTGCATGCATTAATTTCTTCTGATTCGTCTAATTCCTTCAAATAACCTTCTTTTTTCAATTCTTTAGCAGCAATTGTTGCTACATCCATTAAACAAATATCTTTTGCTTTTCTATTTTCATATACTGTATTTCTTGCCTTTAAGTAATCTTTATAAACTTTTTGTAATAAATCCCATTTAATTTCTAAAACTTCTAATTTTGTTAAAAAAGTAGTATGTCTACAATGGTCTGACCAATAAGTATCTATCATTTTCATTTCTGTCATGGTTGGATTTCTTTTTTCTACTTCTTTAAAATAATTTTGGCAGAATTGTAAATCAGCAAAATCCATAGCAAATCCATATTTTTGATAGAATTTCTCTGAATCTTGTTGTGTCATTTCTATAAATCCTTCAACGACTGCAACATCTTTTGGCATCTCCATTTTTTGTTGTAAATTCTCTGGTTTTTCTAAAGAACATTCTCTTGAATCTACTTGGTTAATCATATATTTTTTGATTTTATCTAGTTCTTGTGGCTGTATGTGTCCTTGTAAAATATAAATTTTAGCAGATTTTGCCGTTGGTCTATTTCCTTCTGCTAAAATTTGCAAACATTCCTCTAAGGCACTTGCTCTTTGGTCAAATTGACCTGGTAAATATTCAACTCCAAACACATAATCTTGTTTCTGGAATGGGTATTCCTCAATAAAACTCTCATCTACCTGTGGTTCTGAAAAAACTGTATTTCTTGCTTGATTAAATGTCTCATCTGAAATTCCTTCTACATCATATCGATTTAATAAAATTATATTATTTAATGATTGAATTCCTAAATTTTCTTGAATATCTGCCAATAGTTCTTTTGCTTCTACATCAAATCCATCTTTCTTTTTTACATAAATTCTTTTTACTTCCATAAAAACCTCCATTTTGAAACAAGAGGGACAGTCCCTTTTTGTTTCATTTTTTGTTATTCTTGGGTAATATCTACTTTTGACATTTTTCTTCTTTTTTGAAACAACAAAGACCTGTCCCTCTTGTTTCATTTTATATGATTTCTATCTCTTTATGCCCTTCGATTACTTCTCCAATAATATATGCTTTTTCTCCTTGTTGCTCTAAAATATCAATTGCTTTTTGTGCTTCTTCTTCTTTCACTATTACTGCCATTCCAATTCCCATATTGAATGTATTGTACATATCTCTTTCTGGAATACTTCCTTCTTTTTGAATGCATTTAAAAATTGGCAATACTGGATAAGAGTCTTTTTCGATTTTTAAAGCCACTCCTTCTTTTAACATTCTTGGAAGATTTTCATAAAACCCTCCACCAGTAATATGTGAAATTCCTTTGACTTGCACATTTTCTAATAATTTTAAGATAGGTTTTACATATATTTTAGTAGGAGTTAATAAAGCTTCTCCTAAACTCATTCCCAATTCTTCTTCCTGTCTGTTGATATTTTCCTCATTGATATCAAAGACTTTTCTAACTAAAGAAAAACCATTGGAATGTACGCCTGATGATGCAATACCAATTACTTTGTCTCCTATTTCAATGGTTTGGCTATCTATCATTTTTTCTTTTTCTACTACTCCTACTGAAAATCCAGCCAAATCATATTCTCCCTGTTTGTAAAATCCTGGCATTTCTGCTGTTTCTCCTCCAACTAAGCTACACCCTGCTATTTTACATCCATCTGCTACTCCTTTTACTATGGTTGCTACTACTTCTGGCACATTTTTTCCCAGTGCCATATAGTCTAAAAAGAATAGTGGCTTTGCCCCACAACATATAATGTCATTTACACACATTGCAACACAGTCCTGTCCAATTGTATCGTGCTTGTTCATCAAAAAAGCCAACTTTAATTTAGTACCTACTCCATCTGTACCTGAAACTAAAATTGGTTCTTTTATTTCTTTGGCATTTAAAGCATATAATCCTCCAAATCCTCCTAAATCTGATACAACGCCTTCATTATAAGTACTTCTTACAGCTTCTTTCATTAGTTCTACTGATTGATATCCCGCTGTTACATCTACTCCTGCTTCTTTGTAGCTTTCGCTAAAACTTTTTTCCATGTTCTTACATTCCTTTCTAGGCATAAATTAATTCGAAAATAATTACTCTGTTATTTTCAAATTTCTCTCCTTTAACTTCGATACTTCTATTATATAATATTTTTCTCGTTTGTTCAACATTTTTTTCATTTCTTTTTATTATAATAATTTATTTTCTATTAAAACAATGGTATTAATCTAAAAGAAAAAGATGAAAATACATTATTATATTTTTTAAGTAATTAAATAAGCAAAATTGTTTTAAGTTAAATTAACCTATTGAAATATTATTTCAATCCCTTATATAATGTTATTTTATTTTTCTAACGAATAGTTTGGGTTGTTACATTCATAATTTTACCCTCATATTTTTGTTTTCATTTCAAAAATTCAGTAGTATGAGCCATTCTACTTGCCTGGATAATTTTGTAAATTACTATTGACAAGTTTAACTTTTTAGATTATATTGTTATTAGAGTTGGAAAATAAGGTAAATTGATATATTCTGTCGAACCTTGTTTGCTTATTTTTTGTGGATAGAAAAGGAGAATTACTATATGTTAAATTTTGTAGTTTGTGATGATAACTTAAATCTATTGGGTCGATTAGAAAAAATGCTAGAAATGATATTCACAAAGAATAATTATGATGCTTCTGTTGTGTTCAAATCTGATAATGCAGATGATATTCTAAATTATATGGATAACCATATTACTGATGTTGTAATGTTAGATATTAATTTAAAATCCAATAAAAGTGGTCTAGAACTCGCAGAAGAAATTAGAAAAAGGAAGAAAAATCCTTATATTATTTTTACAACTGGTCATTTAGAATATGCAATGGTCGCATACAAATATAAGACTTTTGATTATCTTGCTAAACCCATTACTTATGATAGATTAGAAGATACAATTGCTAGATTATTTGAGGATGCTAATGAATTGACTAAAAAATATATTAAACTTGACAATAAAAATACGCTTATTGATGAATCAGAAATTCAATATATTAAAAGAGATGGTATGAAGTTAGTTTTCCACACTTCTACCCATGATTTTGATACTTATAGCTCCTTTAATAAATTTCAGGAAAAGTTGCCTGATACTTATGTACGATGTCACAAATCTTATATTGCTAATTTGAATCAGATTAAAAATGTTGAACCAGTTGCTGGTATGATTACTTTTAAGGATGGTAATACTTGTGATATTGGTCCAAAATACAAAAGAGATTTTATGGAGGTTTTAAAAAATTATGGAAATTTTGAATAATATCAATGAAATGATTAACACTTCTAGTGTATTTTATAAAATACCTTTTACTTTTATAGAAATGCATATTGCGATGGCTTTATTTTTAACCATACTAAATATTACTACTAACAAAAAAAAGAAATGTTTGTATGTAATTGTCTCAACTACAATAACTATTATTAGCAGTATTCTACTACCTAGTCCTTTCAATATATTTATTAATTATATACTATACTTTTTACTTATTCTGTTAATATTTAAAATTACACCTTTTAAAACATTAATATCTTTAGTGTCTTCTGTATCAATATTTGGTATAATTTCATCACTTATACTAAATCCATATATTACTATACTTAACATCAATGCTGAACAACTTTCTAATATTCCAATTTATAATATTGGATTCTTATCTACTGTTTATGGAATTAACTATCTCTTAATTTTTATACTAAAAAAGATAAAGCTAGAAATTCATTTATTTGAAGATATCGACAAAAAAAATAAATCAATTATCTTTACAAATTTTATCCTTGGTGCCTTTACTTTAGCAATTCAGGTTTATATTACTGTATATTATATAGATAGTTTGCCAATTATCATCACTTTTTTAAGTTGTATTTCTTTATTTACCTACTTAGCAATCAGTATTTTTAGTTTAACAAGAGTAATGAAACTAACTTTAACAACCAGAAAACTAGAAAGTGCAGAAGAATATAATAAAACTTTACATATTTTACATGATAATGTTAGAGGTTTTAAACATGATTTTGATAATATTGTAACAACTATTGGCGGATATATCCGAACAGAAGATATTGAAGGTCTTAAAAGTTATTATCTTCAACTGGAAGATGACTGCCAAAGGGTTAATAATTTATATTTATTAAATCCTGAAATCATTAATAATCCTCGGTATTTATAACCTATTAGCAAATAAATACCATGATGCTGAATCAAAAGATATTAAACTTAATATGACTTTCCTATTAGATTTAAATACATTGAAAATGAAAATTTATGAGTTTGCTAGAATATTAGGTATTCTTTTAGATAATGCCATTGAAGCTAGTGGTGAATGTGAAGAAAAAATTATTAATATTACTTTTAGAAATGACCTAAAAAATAATAGACAAATATTTACTATTGAAAATACTTATAAAAATAAAGATGTTGATACAGAAAAAATATTTGAAAAAGGTATTTCAGAAAAAGAAAATCATACTGGATTAGGACTATGGGAAGTTCGTAAAATTATAAAGAAAAATAATAATGCTAACTTATTTACATCAAAATCAGAAAATTTCTTCTCGCAACAATTAGAACTTTATTAAAATAATATAACACAAAAAACAGCTTTTTCAAAGCTGTTTTTTGCTGGATTGTATAAATATAACTTTTAAGTTACATCATTGGTAAAAATAATTTTTCGTCCTATCTTTACCAATATGATTGCATGAATTAATCTTTTTTAATTAAACTTGCTGGCATTTTTGGTTGATGAAATGCCCAAAGTCCCATACATGCGGTATTAGTTGATTTAGCATACTTTTCTGCTACTTTAGCCAAGAATTTTAACATAATAAAATCCCCTTTCTTTGGTAATTTTATAATACAAAAGCATTACCGGTAACTGCTTCTATACTAAACATTTTGAGTTGAAGTATTTTCATATACTTCATATCCATATTTATTATTGGTTAATCGATATGCTAATTTTGTTATTGTCAATGTCTGTAAGAAATATCCATATATTATGATATTTGAAATAATATTATTATTTATTGTTCCTGCTATTAATAATCCAATTGAAAAAGTACAATACGAAACTATCTGTTGTTTTTTTCTATCCTTTTTTGCTAAGATAGGTACATTTTCCGTATCTGCTGGTGCATATAATTGAATCATACACATTCCAAAAATCCATACTGCAACAATTACAATATATTTAATAATTCCATTTAATAACATAAGCTTTGATAATATAGCTATGCCACAATAAAATGTTGTGGTTCCTATTATACACCCAAGATGTGTTTTTAAATGAAATCCACCAGATGCATTTTTATATGGTATTAGGATAAAAAATGTTATTAAAGTTTCTTTCCAAATTCCCAAAAAGTAAGCAATCATTAATACTAAAAAAGTTTTTGGTATTTCACCTATAATATTTTGAAGTCCATAGTTAATGACTTCTGCCTTTTCATCATCCATTTCTGGCATTTCTTTTCTAATTCGATTGGTTAGAAACATACAGATTTTATCTATCATTTCCTCACCTCATTTATTAATTGCATATTATCATTTTTATTTTTGTTTTATCTATTCTTTTTACGAAATGTCGTTTTTCTTTTATAAAAATAATAGTCATATTCTTAAAAAAATATGGCTATTCAAGATAAATTTACTTATACTTTC
>CAPBNZ010000011.1:17447-32094 GCA_948585895.1 uncultured Clostridia bacterium
TTATTTTTATATATTATTTATCCGTGTTTATAAATCTTTTATGTTTTTTCTCTCTATTTCGTATATATTTTTCCTATTTTCACATATTTCGACATTTTTCTTTGTCTGTTTTTATTATAATGTTTATGATACAAAAGAAAAGGAGGGAAACAAAATGAATCATATCACTGGAGATATTATTGGGGATATTCACGTTACAGTCTGTAAATCTGCTGAAGGAAAAGAATTTTTCTATCTTCAAGCAGATAATAAAAATTTATTACCTGTTCTTGATTTTTTAGAAACTCAATTAAACAATTATTAAAGTAGAATGTAAATAACAATTATTGTAAGAATTGATAAAACTATATTATAGTATATCATAATATTAAAGCTTTGAAAGTGTTGGTATAACTAAATTTTTAATAAAACAATCTATAACATCTTTACGTCAAATGCAACATAGAATAATAAATTATACCTTGCAATCTAGTATTAGACTAGATACAACACCCCCACTTTATAAAACAAATAAAGAATAATGTAATATTTTACAATTAATATGTTAATGAATAGAGATAAGACTTTCTATCTCCTCTATTCAAAAGTATGAGCTTAACACATAACCCCCCGTAGTTCACAGCTACGGGGAGCTTTGTATTTATGTACATTTTCTATAATCTCTATCAGTAGAAGAATTCTATCAATTACAATAGCAACTGACTATTATTGGTTTCCGCTTCTAATACTACTATTGATAATAATTTAATATTAAACGTATCAAACAGCCAAACAACAGATACTACTAAACAAAAACCAGAAAAACTTTTGATTTTTCCTATATAACAAAAAAGAAACAAATTAGAACTTAACCTAATCTGTTTCTTATCTTGTTATAATCACCTTCTTTTATATCTTTTATTATTTCTTCTAAATACACTCTTTCTTTATCCTTATAATTTTCTTTCATTATACTTGCATACTGTAGGGCAGAATAGTAATCTTTATATTCCATACAAGCCTTTATTCTTTTTATATCTTTTTCAAACATTTTAACGTCCTTTTACATTTTTTATAAATTATAACACTTTTATTGTTTTGTTGCAAGTTTCTTGCAATCCTATCATAATTACTGTCATATTTGTGATAATAATTGTGAGGTGTTTATTGTGATTGGAACTATATTAAAAAATATGAGATTATCTGCTAATCTTACACAAAAAGAATTAGCTGAAAAATTAAATTTAGCTGATAATACTATTTCTAGCTATGAGAGAGAAAATAGTCAAGCTGATTTCGATACCATTTTAAGAATTGCAAAAATATGCAATTATGAATTTAAAATTATTGATAAAAATAATAATTTACTAGATATCAAAGATATGTCTAAAGAAATGGATTTTTAGAAGGAAACTAGCATCAAAACTGATAATTCATTTATTTTTCTTTTATTATTTATTTTAGAAGCTTCTGAATTAAAAATCTATTTCATTAGTTTTTTATGAGAAACCTATTACGAAAATAAAAAATACACTACTAATAAAATCAATAATGTATTTTATACAATTCTTCTACCCTTACTTTTAATGCTAGTGCTATCATTACAAGTGTATCTATCGTCGGTCTTGTTTCTCCTCTTTCTATTTTACTTAAATGCCCTTTTGACAATTTAGTCAATTTTGTTAATTCTGTAATCGTTATCTTCTTGCTTTTCCTTATCTCTCTTATCAATATTTCTACTCTCATAAAAATCCCTCATCTTTAGTATTCACATTCATTTGATTTTTATGAAAGTTTCTCTTTTAATTTTTCAAAGGACTTGGCGTTCATGTGAAACATTAATGTATTAGCACTAAATAAGCAATTGTCAAAAGCATATTTATCCCAATCCTCTTTTGTAAGATTTTTATTTTCTTTCATTTTTTCCTTTAAAATATTTTTACTTCTATTATAATAATTGTTCATACTACCATCTCCTTTTTGATGATAGCATGTATCTGGTTTCTTATGAGAAACTAAAACAAAAAAAGAGAAGAAGTCTTATACAACTTGTCTTGCTCTTTTTTATCTTTTTAAACTTCTTTAAACCAGTATTAACATACATTACCATTTCATGTATTTTCTCTTTCGAACTCAAGTATATATCCCTTATCAACGCTATATTAAGTAAAAATATAAGAATCCTTAAAAACAATTCGCTGAAAATATTGAACTTATACAAATCTAGTTTGAATTTTTGTTCTGAAAAAAAATTGATACAAAAGTGAATAATAAAACTCACAATCAACCGAAGTCATTGTATACTTTGACTTACGGACGCTTGTGAGCTTAGAAAATTGGTAGCGAAGATGTGATTCGAACACATGACCCTTCGGGTATGAACCGAATGCTCTAGCCAACTGAGCTACTTCGCCATATCATATGACGTTATTTATTATAAAGGTAGTTTTTCCATTTGTCAAGATAAAAATACAAGAAAGTTAAATTTCTTGTATTTTTTCTGTATCCTTCTCTTTACCTTTCTTACTATTTTCTCCTGTATTTTTTTGACGTTCTTCCATTTTTTCGACTTTTATGGCGTTCTGTAACCCTTTTTTCTTTACTTCTGCTGATTTTACCAAAGGGGCATCTACAACTGTTAACTTTTTCATGAATGCTTCCACACTTTTGGTTGTATCCATCAAAGCTTTTTTTTCTTCATCTGATACTTCATCTGTTGAATATTCTGAAAGTATTTTTTTAAGATTTTCTTCTTGTGTCTCTGGTTCTTCTTCAGATGGCTCTAAATATCCGCCTAATACCTTTCCTACTGATTCACCTTTTTCAACAAATTCTTCTACTCCTTTATTTTTCTCATTATTGTTTTCAATCTTTTCCTTCATATTTCACCTCAAATCCAGACTTCTCTTTATCTTTTCTTTTTAATTTTCAATCTTATATTTTTATTATAACATAAAAGAGCCTGAAAAATCAAGCTCCCCTACTTTTTTTATAACTTGTTATTTTTCAGACCTTCTTGTAGTTCTTATTTGGATGTTCAAAGAAAAACTCCACCATTGAACCAATGCTACTTTCTTAAGTTGTTATCATTTCCTATTCAATCGTAAATTTATAATTCAATTCACCCATTTCTTCTGTTGGAACGTAACCTGGTTTTGCCTTTATTACATCTGGAATTCTATTGATAACAGTAGCACAAGTTAATTCTACTGTAGCTGGTCTGTTAATAATTAATGTTGTATCTGGTTCTCCTATCACTGTCCACTCATTTTTGTCAAAGTCTTCTTTGGAATATACTTTTCCTATACATTCACTTTCAATGGTAATTCCTTGTTCTGTTTCTGTTGTAACTACTGCACTCATTCCTGTTGCCATTCCTGCTTTTACTGTTATACCTAGAGTAGATGATTCAATATCTTCTGTATGCGTTTGTGGTACTGTTTTTTGTGTTTGACTTTTTACTTTTAATCCTAATTTGGCACATAGCCATCCATTCACATTCCACATATAAGATGGTAGATATTCTCCTTTATCTATTAAATCTTTTCTTTCTTCATCTGAAATCCTATCAACAGATGCCACTTGCTTATCAAATTCTTCTAAAGATAGTCCTGCACCATGTGCTTTTGCTAAAGCAATTCCATAGTCTTCTACATTATAACTAGAACTTCCCTTTATTTTCTTTATTGTTTGTGTAGAACCTACTATACTTGAAATTAATTGCCCCCAATAGATATCTTGATATCCACTTCCTGTTATTGTACAGCCTGTTTTCTTTGCCATATCATCTATTCTTTTTGTTACTTCAGGATTTGAATTCATTGGATAAAATGCTTCTTCACATGTTGTAATAGCATTTACTCCCAATTTTGCACATAACATTAAAGCTTCTTCTACATCACGAATTAAACTCATCGTAGTTACAATGGCTATATCTGGTTTGGTTTCCTTCATCATGTTTTCCGCTTCTTCTAAAGAAACCACTTTTACACCTTTATTTTCTATGCCCATTATCTCACCAATATCTTTTCCTATTACATCTGGGTTTACATCAATCGCTCCTACGATTTCAGCCCCCTTCTCATATGCATATCTCATGGTGTATACACTCATTTTACCAGTTCCATATTGAACTACTCTAATTTTTTTATCCACCCAAATCACTCCTTCCTACTCTTATAGATTATATACTAATTTCTAAAAATTATACAAGCTCTTTTTTGCTGAAATGAAACAAGAGGGACAGGTCTTTTTGTTTCATGATTAAATAAAAAGTTGTCCAAAACTGTAATTTATAGAATTTTTTAAAAATGAAACAAAAAGACCTGTCCCTCTTGTTTCATTTCAGCAATTCTTTTAAAATATTGGCACATCTTTTAGAAGCTAATTTTAAATTCTCCTCAAATATCCTAGCATTTTCTCCATTTGGTGTATCAGAGATACTTCTTATTCCAATAAATGGAATAGCATCTAAGTAACAAACTTGGGCAATTGCTGCACATTCCATGTCTACAACATCAGCATTGAATTTTGCACGAATTTTATCTTTCATCCACTTCTCCTTACAAAAAATGTCTCCACTTGCAATTACTCCTGTTTTTATTTGATAACTTCTTTCTGGCATAGATTCTATCACTTGTACGAATTGATTTACCAATTCCCTATTACAAATAATTTTATCTCCAATTCCTGTAATATATCCTTTACTATGACCAAATGCAGTAATATCAAAGTCATGCTGAACTACTTCTTTTCCTATTAATACATCACCTATGTTTAACATACCATTAGCAGATCCACCTACACCTAAATTGATAATATATTGTATAGCAAAATTATGAATCATAATTTGTGTGGTTCTTGCTGCATTTACTTTTCCAATTCCACTTTTTACTAAAACACATCTTTTCCCCTGTATTTTCCCTTTTAAAAATCTTAAATTATATATTTGCTCTACTTTTATATCTGTCATAATATTTAAAATAGCTTCTCTTTCTTCATCCATTGCTACGATTATCCCTACTTCTTCCATCTTATGCCTCCTTTTCTCTTTTTTTCTATGAAACATTAAATTTATCTTTATTAAACAATTTATAATATTCTTCCCTTGTCATTAAGTAACTTTTTATTTTTCCTTCTAATCCTTGTACATTAAATACTTTTTCTAACTTAAAATTATTCTTTTCTAACACTTTACTAGATGCTTCATTTTTTTCCATTACAAATCCCCTAAAATTGCCTGTTTTTATTTCTTCAAATACAAATTTAGTCATATATTTTAAAACTTCTGTATAAATTCCTTTATTCCAAAATTCTCTTTTTATATATACCGTAAATTCAAAACAATCTTCATCATATAAATCTAATTTAATCAAAAATACCCCTAACAATTTTTTCGTATTTTTCTCTATTATAACAAAAGGATATTGATTTCCCTTTTCAAATTCCTTTAAATAATCTTTTATCATTTCTCTTGTATCTTCTATCCTTTTATGGATTGTCATATTTAGATTTTCTACTACTGTTGTATCACTTAACATATTAAATAGTTCTTTTTCATCCTCTTGCTTTACTTTTCTTAAAATAAATCGATTCGTTTCTATCTTTTTCATCTTTTTTCTCCTAAATCAATTTTGTCTTTTCTATTTTATTATATATCTATCAAAATATCAATGCTTATTTTTTTATCATAAGTCTTGTCACAATGTATTTTTTGGTGTAATATAATAATGTAAGATTGAAAGAAGTGCAAAAAATTTTTAGAAAGGAGATTTTTTTATTTATTTTATATAGCGCCTGAACACTCTTAAAACCCAAAAAAACAAAAGAAGTGTTGACGAGGTCTAGAGTTATCGAAAATTTCGGCGGATGCTCTAGTGGCTTTAGCTTAAAGTCATATTATTGATTCAAAAAACAGTAGTAATACTGTAACAAAAATTAATAGATTAAGCTTTTATTTATTTGCATACTTTCAATTCCAATAGGATTAATTTTTAAGGAGGATTCACAAATGTGTGGAATTGTAGGTTACATAGGTACCAAAAAAGCCAGCCCTATTTTAATCAATGGGCTAATTAGATTGGAATACAGAGGATACGATTCAGCTGGTATTTCAACCATTGAAAAAGAAGAACTTTCTATTATGAAAGACAAAGGAAGAGTAAAAAATTTATATCATTTAAAAGGAATCGATGACTTAACAGGAACCATTGGTATTGCACATACCAGATGGGCAACACATGGAAAGCCATCGAAAGAAAATTCTCACCCTCATATGGACAACAGTAAAACTTTTAGTGTAGTCCATAATGGTATTATTGAAAATTATAATGAATTAAGAAATTTTTTAACAGATAATGGCTATATCTTTTATTCACAAACAGATACAGAGGTTATTCCTAATTTAGTTCATTATTATTATGAGAAAGATGAAAAAACAGATAATTTAAGATTTTTACGAGCTGTGAAAAATGCTTGTTCTGACTTAAAAGGAAGTTTTGCTATTGAAATTATTTGTAAAGATTATCCTGATAACATGATTGTTACTAGAAAAGATAGTCCTCTTGTAATTGGAAAAGGAGAAAACGAAAATTACATCTCTTCTGACATTCCAGCAATTCTTTCTTTTACAAGAAACTTTTATTTATTAAATGACTTTGAATTAGTTGTTTTATCTAGAAACAATGTTGTTTTCTATGATAAAGACCTAAATCCTATCGAAAAAGATACTAAAACAATTGAATGGAATGCTTCCAGTGCTGAAAAAGATGGTTATGAAGATTTCATGTTAAAAGAAATTTATGAGCAACCAACTGCCATTCGAGAAACCATTGGTGCCAAATTTAATGAAGAAACCAAATGTGAATTTGATGAACTAAACTTTACAAAAGAATATTTATCTAGTCTTAATAAAATTTATATTGTTGCTTGTGGTACAGCTATGTATGCTGGATTAGCAGGAAAGAATGCAATCGAAAAACTTTGTAAGATACCTACTGAAGTAGATGTTGCTTCTGAATTTAGATATCGAGACCCTTTAGTAGATGATAAGACTTTATGTATTTTTATTTCTCAATCTGGAGAAACAGCTGATACAATTGCCGCTTTAAAACTTTGTAAAGAAAAAGGTGCTAAAACACTTGCTATTAGCAATGTAATTGGAAGCTCTATCACAAGAGAAGCAGACTATTCTATTTATACACATGCTGGTCCTGAAATAGCAGTTGCTTCAACAAAGGCTTATACTTCTCAAGTTATCTTAATTACCATATTATCTATCTACTTTGCTGAAATATTAGACATTGAATGTGAAAAGGTCAGCCTTTTAAAGAGGGACATCCTGCAATTACCAAAAAAAATAGAGGAAACTTTAAAACTATCAGAGGTTATTGAAGAATTTTCTAAAAAAGTCTACCAAGAAAAGGACATTTTCTTTCTAGGTAGAGGAATTGACGAAGCAGTTGCCAAAGAAGCTTCTTTAAAATTAAAAGAAATTTCTTATATTCATTCAGAAAGCTATCCTGCTGGTGAATTAAAACATGGTCCAATTGCTTTAATTGAAAACGATATCACTGTTATCAGTATTATGACAGATAATACCTTGGTTGAAAAAACGATTAGTAATATTCAAGAAGTCATTACTCGTGGTGCTAAAACTTTAGTAATTACTAATCAAAATGTAGATGAGGATATGTTTGATAGGATAATTAAAATTCCAGAAACTAACCCATTTGTCTCTCCTATCTTGTCCATTATTCCTTTGCAGTTATTTTCTTATTATATCTCAAAGGAAAAAGGATTAGATGTTGATAAGCCAAGAAATCTAGCCAAATCTGTAACAGTTGAATAATACATGGTATAAAAAAAGAAAGGACAATTATGGATATCACAATAGAAAACGCTTTTATGGTTTTAAAAAAATATCTAGAACATACCAATATGGATAAATTTGAGCATTCTATTCGTGTTGCTCAAACCAGTAAAATACTTGCTCAAAAATGGAATGTACCAGTAGAAGATGCTATTATTGCTGGCTTATTACATGATATTGGAAAATGTATGAATCGAAGAGAAATGTTAAACTTTTGCACAAGAAATAACATTACTATGTATGATTTTGAAATCTTTGCTAATTTATTAGCCTTACATGGTAAAATTAGTTCTTTACTGTTCGAAAGAGAATTTAATAACAATGATACGAAAAGATTGAAATCCATATCTCATGCCATATCAAATCATGTTGCTGGGAATGAGACGATGAACCTTTTAGATAAAATTATTTTTATTGCTGATAATATTGAACCTAATAGGAGAAATCCTATACTTTCAGACATACAATCTGGTAAACTTGTTACTCCTGATGAATGTATTAAAATAATTATTAAACATAAAATTAAAGTATCAAACGAAAAAACAAGAGAACCGAATCCATTTTTAAAGGCTACCTTAGATTCTCTTGATGAAAGATAAATTGTTTTTAAAATGAAAACCATAGTTTGTTTGTAAACTATGGTTTTCATTCTATCTTTCTAAAATCTATTATATTTTAATTATCGTTGCTTACTTGTATCAATATGCTGTGTATAATGAAGTAATTCTTTGACTTTTTCAAGTTGATTTGGATCACCTGGAGATGTATGTTCTATCACTAATTTATGTTCTATTTTTCCTGATGATGAATAGATAACAACTGGAATTTGTTTACCTTTCTCCTCCAAAATTTCTAAAAATTTTTTTCCAGCACCCTTTCTTTGTTCTCCTTCTTTTAAGGGGAAATACTTATCTAATATTATGCCATCATACAAATTGGACAATACTTTTTCTATCGCTATTTCTAGTGTGATTGCAACATCATAAGAAATCCCCTTCTTTTCCATGTATTGAACGATTTTCTTACATTTATTATCATAGGCTTCATCATCGATTAATAGGATTCGTTTTGCCACTTTTATTCTCCTTCCTTTTTGCTTATTATATAATATCTACCTATAAATTTCAATTATTGTAACAATTTTATCCAATTAATAACTTTACCACAATTAGACAAACTGCTCCTGGCAGTCCTAATAATCCAATTATAATACTAGTAAAAAAGTTTAAGCCAATATGAAAATTAAAAGCAGTACCTATTAAATTGATACCATAAATACATACTCCGCCTAACACTGAATTAAATACTAGTTTTACTATTTTCCTAAGTGGTAATATAAAAATCCTTCCAAATACAAAAATAAAGCAAATGCATGCTAAATAGGTAATTATATTTGTATCCATGCTTCTTCCCAACTCCTAACAAAAATCCAATCAAACAGTGACATGACTAAAAGTTTTCTTTAGTCTCTAACATTTCCGTCATTTCTCACTTGTAAAATAGAAAAATCCTTCCTTTCTTCTATACAAGAACAAAAACAACATGATTAAAATTTTTTGCCTTTTCAAATTACTCATATGTCACGTTTTTGTTTTGTCCACAAAATTTTTCTGTGGAATATGTTTTTTCTATACAAAAAAAATGATAATAATTTCTTATTACCATTTGTATGTGAAGAATTGGACAAATATTACTAATATCATAAACTCATACAGCTTCTTCTTCATCCCACAATCTATATTTTATATCATTAATCATATCTACTTCTATTCCTTTTGCTTTTGCTAATCTAATTAAATAATCTAATTTTGCTTGATTTGCCTTTATTTGATAGGTATAATAGTCTACTAAATCATCTTGTGCATATTCAAAATTACGATTATTGGCTTTGAGTTCTTCTCTTGTTTTTATAATCATTTTTATGAGTTCTGATTCTTTTTCAATCTCTGTTTTCTCTATTATTTTTTGTTCTCTTACATAATGTTCATTTTGCATAAAATTTCTCCTTTACCATTCCTTTCCTTTATTATATTCCTATTCTAATTTTTTATTCATCCAGTTAATAAAAGAGACGTATCTTTGAATCTATGGTATAAAAAGGTTGTACTTAATTCTCAAGCATTTCCTCTCACCTCAAAGATGCATCTTTCTATCCTATTTTTTTACTAATTTCCTTAAACCCCTTGTTTTTTTCGCCATTTTATAGGATAATATATATGTATGATTATAATTTAGAAAGGGATTCTTTTCGATGAAATATATAGACAAATTTTTAAAAAAATTAAATACCAATCGAAATACATTTGCAACCTATGTACTAACTTTATGTACTGCTTATATAGTAGTAGACAGAATTGTAGAAATGTTACTTATGATTTTTACAGGTGTGTCTTATTCTTACTGGGGGCCAATTCAATACACCCTTGCTTTAGCTTGCCCTTGTTTTGCTTTTGCCTTTTGCCCTACCTCGAAATTTGCTAAAACAAAAGGTTATAAAGTCACCTTATTCTATGTATTTATAACTGCCTTCTATGTAGTAGCTATTTCTATGCTTGCCCAATGGCTTAACATGGGTGCTTGGTTGTTATTACTATCTGTTCCAAACTATACCAATTTAATAACTGAATTTTCAGATTTAGTTACACCAGCCTTTGTTAGTATTTCTTTATATTTACCACTTGTTACCGTCTATCCATTCTTTAAATTTGTTTATTTTAAAGTTAAGGATGACCCTCTTAAGGTACGTTCTCTTTGGGACTTTCGTGGAATTGATTTATCTGATAAAAAAGAAGGACATGGTCCTTATACTTGTGAAGTATTTATGTGTATGGATGATGATTATAACAAAAAAATTATTATGCCTGAAACCTCCAGATATCAATCTTTATTTGTATGTGGTGGCTCTGGAACAGGGAAAACTTCTTTGATTTATGAACCTTTAATAGCCAAAGACATTGAAAGAAAATACTTCTTTCGAGAAGCTTCTAAAGAATTAGGCTTTACCGCTCTAAAAACAAGAATTGCTGTTCTTAATAAACCTTATGACAATAACTATTTAAACAAAAATTTTAATTTAAATATGTTATCACCAACAACAGGAAAAGAAACAATATTTCATACATATTTAAAGAAAATGACTTTAGGTACCATTTATGGAAAGACTGTTTATAGAAATCTAGGACTTACCCTAATGGCACCTGACTATGAAGTAATTAGCCATATGACTGATGTTTGTAAAAACTTTGGAATCGAATACGATGTGATTGACCCATCTGACAATAATTCTATTGGCTTAAATCCGTTTGTCTATGATGAACCAGCTAAAATTGCAGTTACTATTTCTTCTGTATTAAAAGCTATGTTTTTAGTTTCACATGATGACCCAGAAGAAGCATATAGAGGCGATGTATCAATGCAAGCAATTGAAAATACTGTTATCTTATTAAAGGAAATGTACCCACGAATGAATGAAGGGACTCTCCCTAATATGGAAGATTTATTAAAGTTATTTACTAACTTTGAATTAATAGAGAAAATGTGTGAAATTATGTCTCAGGATAAAGAATTAAAAGAAAAATATTCCATTCAACTTACCTACTTTAAGAAAAACTTCTATAGAAATGCTCCTGGGAAACAAGAAATGGAAAAGTACATTTATACAGCAGTAAGTCAATTAGATAACTTATTAAGAATTCCTGGTATTAAGCCAATTCTATGTAATAGACATAACAATGTAAATTTTGACAATGCATTAGCTGACGGAAAAATGATATTTATTTGTACTAGACGTGGAGATTTAGGAGCATCTGGACATAAAGCTTTTGGATTATTTTATTTACTTTCTATACAAGATGCGGTTTTAAGAAGACCAGGAAATGAATCAACTCGTATTCCACATTTCTTGTATATTGATGAATTTGCTGATTTCATATGTAGAGCAACAGAGCCTATGTTTACTTTATATAGAAAATTTAAAGTAGCTACTACCATATCTGTCCAAAGTTTATCACAATTAGAAGTACATGGTCAAAAGGAAAATTATCGTTCACTTATTCTCTCCAATTGTGCTAATAAAATATTTACAGGACATGCCGATTATGATGAAATTGAATGGTGGGAAAACGAGTTTGGTTCACACAGAGAATGGGTTTACTCAAACTCTATGGATATGTCAAAATTAGAATATGACTCCAAAGCAAGTGGTGTATCATGGAAATATGTTCCTAACATAAAAGGAGGTAAACTTCAAGCTTTAACCTTAACAAAATGTGGCTATAAAATCATGGGAGATAAAGGAATGTTACAGGGTGGAACTGGTAAATTCGAATTCTTACAATCCAAATACAAAGAACCACAAAAAATTAAAAATTATGACTTTAGTAAATATTCTGATGGTTCTGCCACAGTAACTGAAAATGACAATCATATCGATAAGAAAAAATTTGATTTTAAAAATATAAACTTTATGGATGAAAAGAATGAGTATAATCCTGTACAAACTGATATAACAGATTCAAAATACTTATTTGATAATCAAGATGCTATTATTGTTAATTTTAAAAAAGGAAAACCTCATAATAGCTAAAAAGCTAATAACACAAGTTATTAGCTTTTATTTATTTTTTCTATTTTCTTCAAATTCTTCCCAAGACTTGCTAAATTTATGATTCGCAAACATTTCTTTTAACCCTGTAATTTGCTTTAAGCGAATAATCTCATCTAATTCCATTCCTAAATGTTCTGATATATCTTTTTCAGACCATCCATTTTGTGTCAATGTCAAAACAATATGTGACATATCAATAATTTGATGAGTTCCTCTTGCTCTATTATGTCTAATCGTACTTGCCATACGGTTTTCTAAATCTTTATCAATGGTTACAATAGGAATCTGTTTTAAATGAAAATATTCTTTCGCACAACGATAGCGGTGGAAACCATCTACTACAATATAGATATCCCTTTCTTTGTCATGATAAGTTACAATTGGTTGTGTATACCCATCCTCTTCAATGGAATGCTTTAGCAATTGCATTTCTGGTGGTGCTACTTTATTCGGATTATAATCATTGGCCACTACTTTATTAATATCTACCATTTTTACATTTAGTACAGGAAACTCTATTTCTCTCATTTTTTGTTTATCCCTTTCTTTCATTTAACTTTTCATCCAAATAAATGATTACAAAATTTTTATACTCTTGATTCTTACTGATTTGAAAACTACATTTCTCATATACTTCTTTGTAATAATTCGTTACAATACTATATGTAATATCATTTTCCTTTTTAACTTTTTTTAATACCTCTTCTAGATACTTTTCTTTCATGGCATACACATTTTTTATAACATTTTTAGTAATAGAAACAAATGCCATTACTTTTTCCTCTTCCAGATAAATATACCATTGTTTATTGTCATCATCATAAATTCTATCATTTGTTTGTTTTTCTATTAACCTAGACCCAAAAAACCTTCCCATATATTGATAAAATTTCTCTTCTTTATTTGTTATTTTTATAACCATAATGATTCCTCCTATTTATATCTTTCTTGTATCATTCTTTGTAATGTCTTATCATCTGTTCTAGTTTTATGATTTAATAAATTGTCCCATTTATGAATTAGTTCCTTTAATTCTCTGTCGTCATTTTTTGTTTGAGCAAAAGATAATCTTCTTAAGTAAAAATCATTCTTTTCTATTGCTCTTGCTATTCTTCTCCAAGAAATAACCTTTTTTTGGTTTTCTAATTTGCATTCTGCAACATCTGGTATATCTTTTATTTCAATTCCACATTTGTTTTTATGCCAAATCATAAATTTTTTAATCTTTCTATAATAGTGTAACATTAAATCTCGATTATAAATCCCTATACTTTCTAATAAAAATACTGTATATTCCTGCCAAGACATAAAACCTGGCTTACAAGACTTTATATTGCCAAGTGCTGTGGTTTTACAATAAATATTTCCGAAATTTACTCCGATTTACTCGGTTTAATACTTTACTCCACGTATCATATTCTAGTGCTTTAAATTGATTTAGACCATTTCTTTGATCATCTCCATAAGGTTGACAAAGCCTCTGCTCATAAATACTTACTCCATTTTTATGCATTAATTCATAAATATAATTAAATTTTAAATCTAATTTACTTACTGCTCCCCAAATGTCTTCTGCTGTCCAGTCATAAATAGGATAAAAATTATAGACATCAATATACTTCTCATTTACTTTTAATTTTGTCGTCCAATGATAATTTTCAAAAGTAATCTTTTTATTTTGAAAAGCAATTGTTCTAAACCTATTTAGGCTTTCATCTGTTCTAATTCCTATGCCACATGCAATTTTTCCTTGATATTTTTTTTGATACCAATTTGCAAACTGTACAATAAATTCTTCAAATTCTTCCCCTTTTTTAAACCAAGAAAATGGACAATTTTTTATATTAATACTATCTTCTGGCATATTTCTTACCCACAAATGTTTACTTTCTTCTTCCCAACATATCCATTTAGGTTGTAAGACTGATACAGCATTTCGTAAGGCTATTGGTAAAGCTATATGATAAAAATCTCTAATTTGAGATAATTGTTTTAATTCCTGAATATGTTCAATGGTATAACGATATTGAGCTTCTAAATCAATAAATAATACATCAAATTTTTTATTCATCTGTTTTGCTACTCTATTGGCTAATTGTACCATAACAGAACTATCTTTTCCACCACTAACACTAAAATAGATGTTATCAAAATTTTCAAACATAATCTCTAAACGTTCGATAGATGCCTCT